>CAYFXH010000027.1:0-38773 GCA_964346905.1 uncultured Desulfobacteraceae bacterium
GTGTGCTAAGACTGAATTATTGAACAGTCTCGAATGGATAACACTGGAGGTGCGGACATACAAAGTCTATTATTTTATCACCGTCCCTACTCCGGACAGCAGATATACATTCTCAGGGGAACCTAAATCCGCCGCGCGCTAGAGTGGTCTGAGAAGTCAAGAAAAGGCTCCGTGTTCATAGAGGATTTTTACTCCGATTCCCAACAATACCACCCCACCAATAAGTTCAGCATACCTTCCAAGTCGAGATCCAGTACTCAAAACACGGCCTAGATGAAGTCCGACGATTGTAAATAAGCCGGCAACTAGCCCAATCACAAGGGCTGGCCACCATATGGATACCCTGATAAAGGAGAGACTGAGACCTACGGCGAGAGCATCAATGCTGGTTGCCACAGAGAGCATGACCATGGTGCCACCTTTGGTTGGGTCAGGCTTGTCTGCTCCACCTGTGTGTTTGGCAACTGCTTCACGTATCATTCTGAAGCTTACAAATGCCAACAGAGCAAAGGCCACCCAATGGTCAACTTTTGCAATCAAAGAGTAAACGGCCAAACCGAGGCTCCAGCCAGCTATTGGCATGAGAGCTTGGAAAAAACCGAAATGCCAGGCCAAGCGGAACGTCTGGCGGGCACTGACGTTTTTTAATGTCACTCCAGAGACCAAAGCAACAGCAAATGCGTCCATGGCCAGTGCTACCGCTATTGCCAAAAGTGCCCAGATGCCCATGGGACTATAAACGTACCTCCAAATCCCTCATTCTCAGTGAACTGCTAGCCCTCCAGGAGGTGACGGAAGCTGCGTGGGAAAACGCATTTGCCCTGGATTACGAGATTTGGGCCGCTGCCAGGTTACAGAAATTGCATGGGGGGTGCAAGAAAAAATGGTGGACCTGATGGAGTGGTAGCAGCAAGAAGGAGCCGGGTGGCAAGCAGAGCTACTCGGGGGATAGCTTCGGTTTTCCATACGGCTTCAGCTTTTCCAGCAGCAGGGGTAACACGGTAAGATTGGCCACCAGGGCGATCAGCATGGCGAAGGCGGTGAGAAGTCCAAAATAGATGGTGGGGATGAAACTGGACAAGGCCAGAATGGAGAAGCCGATGGTGACGGTGACCGTGGTGTAGTACAGGGCCCGACCGATGCTGCTGTGCGAACGGCGCACCGCGGCCAGGTAGTCCCCGTCCACCGTCAGCTCTTCGCCGAAGCGATGTATGTAGTGAATGGTGTCGTCCACTCCGATGCCGATGCAAAGGGCGGCGATGGTGATGGTCATGATATCCAGGGGGATGTCCAGTCCGCCCATCAGGCCCAACACCAGTGGCACGGCGATCAGATTCGGCACGATGGCGATTGCGGCCAGTATCACCGAGCGAAAGAGCAGGACGAACATGAGGAAAATGGCAACAAACACCGCCCCCAGGGTGAGAATCTGGGATCGGAACAGGCTCTTTAGCATATTGTTGTAGAGGACCAACATGCCGGTTAGACGCACCTGGCTATCCGACAGGCCCAACTCCCCGGTCAGGTGGAGCCGGATTTTCTCCAGGAGGGCCTGACGCTGGAGATTCACATCCGATTCATACACCCGCGCCGCAAAGCGCAGCTGATTACCACCCGGGGAGAGGTAGGGTGCGATGAGGCTCTGCTTGACCTTAACGGGTAACCGCTTGTACAGAAGGGCCAGAGAAACATTATCCGGTAGGTCGCCGCCATTGATCTGCTTCAGCACCTCCATGGTGGAAGAGAGGGAGAGGACCTTGCCGATCTCATCGATCCCTTCGAGGTACCTGTGGATGGCGTCCACCTCATCCACCTTGAAGATGTTGAACCAGTAACTGGTGCCGGTGATCCCCGCCTCTCCCTGGAGGTCGGCTTCATCCCACAAGTCGTCATCCTCTTCTGTATCAAGGGGTTCCAGTTGCTTCTCCAGAAAGTCGGCGGGGGCGTTGATCACCACGTCCAGGGGGGTGGTGCCGCCCAGCTTCCGGTCGATGAGATACATGCCCTGATAGATCTCGGTGGACTCCTTGAAGTTGTCGATGAAGCGATTCTCCACCGTGAGCCTGGATATGCCCAGGGCGCCAAGAATCATCGCCAGCGTCGCAATCAGCAGCACCAGCTTGAAGTACCGCTCGATCAGAGGCGGGAACAGAGCGGTTATCACCTCAGTTAAGTCCCGCCCTTTCCGTGGGGTCCCTGGCTTGAGCAACATGAGTCCGGCAGGGAACAGGGTGAAGTTGAGCACCAAGGCCGCGGTCAGGCTGATGCTCATGATCCAGCCAAAATCGATCACCGGCCGGATCCCGCTGACCAGCAGCGAGCCGAAGGCCACCATAGTGGTGATGACCATGTAGAAACAGGGTACCACCTTACTGCGAACCGTCTCCCTCACCAGATAACGCTGCTCAGCATCCGGATGTTGCATGTGCAACTCGCGGTAGCGAACGATGAGATGAATGGTCAACGAGAGGACGAAGATCAACAACAGGGCGAGAAAATTGGCTGAGACCACCGTCACCTGCCACCCGGCCAGGCCGAGAAAGCCCGACGTCACCACGCTCGTGGCCAGGGCGGTGAGCAGGGGCAGAATGACCCAGCGTGGCTGGTGGAAGGCGATGATCAGAAGCAGTGCCATAAGGGCAATCACCCCAATGCCGAACACCCTCACATCGTGGCGGACGAAATCCATCATGTCAGCCACAATCATGGGCACCCCTCCAAGGTGCACCTCGGCACGATCCCGGTACCGGTCCAGTATGGCTCGGATGTGGGCGATATCCGCCTCCTCCTGTGCCATCAGAGCAGCGCTGTAACGCTTGAACTCATTGGAGACACGTTCGAGTTCCTGAGCCTCCTCGGGTGTCAGCTCTGCCTCCAGCAGTTTCTCGCGCAAACCATCTCGGCTCTTGCGCAGGTGCTCGTAGGTCCGGTCGCGACGGAAATTCACCTGTAGCGCTGTAGTGTCACCGCTGGCACCCACCAACCGATTGCGATAGAGCGGGCTCTGGCGCAGCTCCCGTTCAGCCAGCGCGCGGTCGGTGTCCGGGTCCGCCAAGGTGCGTATGCCTTGTTGCAACTCCGACAACGACACTGGTGGACTCTGAACCAGGGGCACGTCCAGGATGCTGATTACCGATTCAACCCGCTCGATACCGGCCAACCGGTCGCGCAAGGTGCGTAGATCCTCCAGGGTGTCGGCTTCGAACAGTCCCCTTCTAGGCGTGTAGGTGACGATCAGATAATCGTCGGACCCGTAGCGGCCCCTGATGGCGCGGTAGTAGCGGAGGTCTTCATCGTTTTCTAAGACCAGCGAATCGGCAGAGATGTCGATCTTGAGGTCCGGAACAAACCAGCCGAAAAAACCGGTGATCAGGAGCACCAGCAGCAGGGTCACCAGCGGTTTTCCAAGAACCAGTCTGTCGTATAGCGGTAACGGCGATATGTTCATGGGAGGTCCCTGCTCCACGGCGGAAATGCAGTGAGGTGAAGTGCTGGATACGGACCCCGAAAAGCTTCAGCACGTTGGCGAATCGAGGCCCGGGATGAGAGGTCAGCTACAGACAGTGTCATTCCGGCTCTTTCGCTTGACCTCGGCCAGTGGAGCCTCACTTTGCTCCTTACTGCTCCATACCAAAGCACAGTGGCTTTCCTTCTCGCCAGCTCAAGACCGCTATGCTCATAGCCCCACTACCCATATATAGTCTACCAGTCATTGGATTAACTTTATTCACCATTTCCATATCTTATTGTAATCGGGAAACGTACTATCTGTGAACTCAGATTTGAAAAAAGAAGAGTTGTTGCGGTCACCAATATCAAGACGTGACCTCTTTCCCGTCAACTCTTGTTATCTGCTTACTCCAATTACGGTGGTGGATTTTCGTATTGACACTTGCCGTATCGGCTTTATCTTCAGGTGACCGGATGCTGGAGGTGCAGAACATCGAGATAAGCCGGGTTGTACCTAGTAAACATCAGCAATAGCAAACTACGATGAGCTGTTCCTGCTAGCTTAGCCAGCAACCTGAGAAAAAGATAGCCCAGATGAAAGGACAAAACTATGAAGATACGACTAACGTTTCTGGTTTTGATACTGATAGTATTCACGACCACTGCTCAGGCAAAAGTTGTGTCGCAGACCGTAGCATACCAGCATGAAGGTGTGAATTTGGAAGGATATCTGGCCTATGACGATGCCAGCAGAGGTAAACGACCTGGGGTGCTCGTAGTCCATGAATGGTGGGGATTGAACGAGTATGCTCGCAGCCGGGTAAAACAGTTGGCTGGCATGGGATACGTGGCGTTTGGCCTGGATATGTATGGTAAGGGAAAAGTAACTGCACATCCTTCGCAGGCCGCTGAATGGATGAAACAGGTGAGGAGCAATGTGCGTCAATGGCAGCAGCGTGCACGTGCAGGTCTCGAAGTCCTTAAAAAAGATCCGAGAACAGACACCAAGCGTATTGCAGCGATTGGATATTGCTTTGGTGGGGGAACGGTTCAGCAATTGGCATACAGCGGTGCTGACATCAAGGGAGTAGTGAGTTTTCACGGGCCGCTGCTACCGCCTGGGGATGATCAAGCGAAGCGGATTACGGCGAAGATCCTGATCAGCCATGGCGCGGCTGATCCATTTGTAAAAGAGGGAGCGATTGAAACCTACATCTCCTCCATGGAAAAATCCGGCGCTGACTGGCAAATGATCATCCACGGGGGGGCAAAACATAGTTTCACCAATCCCCATGCCGATAAAGCGGGGATGGATGCGTTGAAGTACAGCAAATCTGCAGACCAACGCTCCTGGGGAGATATGGTTCTGTTTTTTGACGAAATATTCGAGCTGGAATAATTGCTCGGAGAAGATCACCACATCTGGTACCTACCAACAGTGTTTCATTGGAATCGCCGCAAGGTGTCTTCTGCCCTCTGCCTCCTAAATATGTTTGGCTTGCCGCTCACTGGGCTTCACTCCACCTTAACCTGAGGGCGAGGGCCACCGCCAACAGGTAGGAGATTACCGCCAGTGCCATGACCATTCTGAAGCCAAGTGACATGGCCAGCAGCACTGTGAGCGGGGCGGCGGCCACAGAAGCAAAGCCATTTATGCCCCATGCCCAAGGGAGGAGATCCGGGGACCACTTTTCCAGAAGTTTCATACCGGTGGGGAAGGGCCAGCCCATGAGGAAGGCCAGGGGTGCGAGGAGCATGAGGGTAAAGAGGAATCGGCCTGGGGTGTTCCAGGTGGAGACGAGGCCGAGAAGCGACTGGCTCAGCAAAAGGACCACAGGGCCAACCAAAGCGATACCGAACCCGGCGACAGCAATGGTCCGTTGCGGGGATCGCAGCCATTGCTGGCTGCACAGGCTGCCGCAACCGGAGAAAAAGAGGAAGCCGCTCAACACTACCGCCACCGCGAGCAATGGATCACCCATGAGCAAGGTAAACCGCTGCATCAAACTCATTTCCAAAGCGAGAAAGGCCAAGCCGAGCAAGAGGAAATAGCAGAGGGCCAGCCCTCTACCCGGGGGAGAGCTGCTCTTCCGGGCCCAAAAAGCCAAAGGGAGCAGAAGCAGGAGTGCAGCCGCCACTACAATTTCCACGAGGGAAATGACTAACACAGCATAGCCAAGCTCAAGGCGCTGGAACCACTGGTGGCCGTGACTCCGGATGAAGCGAGGCAGGGAGCGCCAGCGAAAAAAGTCGAAAAAATAAGGTTGGTTGTCGGTGGCAGGGCGCACATTGTAGGCCCAATCCTTGAAGAACTCCTGGCGGCCGGCAGAAAAGATCCTGGTGGCTGCGAGCTGGAAGAAGGAACCTCTCATTCCTTCAGGACCTATCAGCTGGTTGAACGGCTTTCTGCTACTGGGGTCAAATCCGGCAAGGGTGTCAATGTCCAGCCAGAGGAGGTCACTGATCTCGACCAACTCCCGCGTTAGTCCAGGCCTGAAGGGCTGACGACCAGCCAGGGTGCCAACAGCCAGATGGTTTCGTAATTGGGCGAGGTGGTTGGCCGCATTCTGGATCCCGATTTTTTCAAGAGCCTCCACCAGGGTGGCGAGTATTTTGATATTATCCCGGGGGGGGGACTGAAGGCCCCTGGTTATGGTTACGAGACCCCTGGGAGAAAGGTGATCCAGGCAGCGCGCCATTCCCTCCACGGTGAACAGATAGTTTTCGTGCAGCGACAGAAGGCTGCTCACTCCGGCCGCCATTCCCTCGGCTCCCACCACCTGGATGATGTCAAATTCTTCCTTGGAGTATTCGAGATAGTGCCGAGGGGAGGCTACCGTGATCTCCAATCCAGTGTCCTTGAACCCCTGGCCGGCAGCGTGGCTGAGGGAGTCGCGGAAAAGATCCACCACCTGGGGGTTTTCCACCACTACGGTTATCTTAGCAGCGCCAAAACGTCTGGCCAGCCAGACGTTTACACCGCTGGTCTCACCGAGAAGCAAGACCCTGGCCTTGGGCAACAGACGGTAAGCCACTGACATGGGAGTGTGGTCAAGGATAATGGCTTCGGCTGAATCATTGATGTGGAAAATGGGACCGGCAGTATCGCCGTCCGCGAGCAAGAGAGACTGAGGCGGGGGAACCATCCTGGCCGTGAGTCCAGCAAAGAGGGTGTAGTGGAGGCGAGGAGAAAAAAACACGTCCAGCCGAGCACGAGGTCCATGACGGGTGACCAGGTGGTGCGCGTCCCCCTGCTTCTGCCAGCGCTTTAGCTCTGCCAACATCTTATGAGGATCAAGCTTCATGGGCACTGGCAAAATCGCCAGCTCCAGAGCGAGGAGCAGACCAACCAGCAAGGGGATTGCCTCCCTTCGCCCGAAACCTTTCGTTTTTGGCCCGGTCCGCCACAGGAAGACGGCGGCCCAGACCATAAGGGCGGCGGCCTGAATAAGTCGGGCAGGCGGCAGCCACACCATGAGGCCCACCGCCATGATGGGGCCCGCGCCGCTGCCAAGGAGATTGGCCCCGTAGACCAGATGCACCGAGGGGGAAAAGCGGATGAGGGCGAGACCGATAAGCACCCCGGCCAGCAGAAAAGGGAGAAAAATAAGAACCTGATAGCAGAACAGATAGAACAATTGCTGGCCGCTGAACAATATATACCTCATGTTGAGAGGAAGTGATTCTGCCAGTCGGTAACAAAGGGTGATGTTGAGGGCGAGAGCGAGGGTGAGACCGCGGCTCCACGTGGAAAAATGTGGGAGCAGACGGGGGGTGAATAAGCCCAGCCAGGTGCCGCTGGCTCCGAAGCCCAGCAGGGCAAGGCCAACCACGAGATAAGCAAAGTGATGCCAGCGGGATATGGAAAGGGTGCGCATTAAAGCCAATTGCAGCCCGAGCACTGCAGCGGAAATCACCGCTACAGCTAACAGTTCCCGCAAGCTGGGCCTGTCTGTTGGCGCGGAGTCGAGCGGAATTTGTGAACGCTGAGGGGGCATAGCGCCAGTCGTCATTTCACATTTCGCATTTGGGTTCATTTCTCATTTTTCATTTTGATGCATGGTTGCATTACTCTCCTTCCTCAATGTGAAATGATAAATGCGCAATGAGAGATGAGAAATGTGCCTACTGCCTACTTGAAATAACTGCCAGATGCTCCCCACTGCTCACTGGCCTCTACTTAGCGCTTTTCACGGATGGTGCCGGTCATGGGCACAAAGCGCACCGGCAGGAGTTCTTCGGTGAGCACAGTTCCCTGTTCGTCTTTGGTAACCACCATGAGACGCTGGACCTGGTAGGGTCCTCCCACGGGAATTACCATGCGACCACCTGCGCGAAGTTGCGCGATCAAAGGTGGAGGGACGTGTCCGGCGGCGCAGGTGACGATGATCCCATCAAAGGGAGCCTCCTCGGGCCAGCCAAAATAGCCGTCACCTACTCTCACCTTCACGGTGCGATAGCCAAGGTTCTGCAGCCGCTCTCTGGCTTTATTGCCCAACGCGCTGATGATCTCCATGGTGTAGACTTTGGGCGTCAACTCAGCGAGTATCGCCGCCTGATAGCCGCTGCCAGTGCCTATTTCCAAAATCTTTGCACCCGGTTTCATTTGCAGAGCTTCGGTCATGAACGCCACGATATAAGGCTGAGAAATAGTCTGGCCGTGGCCGATGGGAAGGGGCTGGTCCGCGTAGGCGAAACTCCGGAGAGCCCGGGTAACGAAGAGATGTCGGGGCACTTGACGCATGGCCTCCAAAACCGTGTGGTCACCCACCGGGGGACGCCGCTGAACCATCTGTTTTTGCACCATGCGCTCGCGTTCCTGACGATATTCGGAAAAGCGTGGCCGCGTCCAACTGTTCTCCACAGGCTTTGAAAGCTGGCTTTGTTGAGCCGACTGACTCAGTGCAGAGGGCAGCGGTGAGCAGATCAAGAGGAGAAAACTTACAAATATTCCGCCGATTGTCTTAACCCGGATACATTGGTTGGCATACATGGCATTCCCACGGCTGTAGTGGCTTGTTAGCAGTATTTGCTCTCTGATATAGGGCAAGATAACAGAGGCTCTTCCACTGGGTCAAGGAGATCTGGTTGGAGTAGAGAAGTACTGGGGTATTGGAGCAGTGAGTAGGCTTGGCTTTAGTAGTTGCAAAATCCATCGCGGGGGTCTGGGGGGGATTTTAAGACGTGCATTGCTCTGCCCTTTGCTTAGGCGCCACGCAGAGAATCAGTCTATACTGAAAGCAACCCCGGCATGGCTGTGGCTTCCTTAGGTAGGCAAAAACGATCTCACCCCCTCATCATATCAAGGGGGTGGCTCATGTCTGTCCGGAAAATTGCCATGCTGCAGTAATGGACCGGTGGTTCAGAGGCGGGGACTCAGTATAACTATTGGCAAGTTCGGTAAAGTCACATTGATCCAGCAGGAGAAGTCCCATTGGATCCCTTAATTCACAATATCCCTCCAGAAATTTCAGCACTGTGGGAGATGGATCTCGGGCAATAGACCGTGCCTTAACGTATGCGATGTAAAGTCCTATGAAAAGGGTGAGAGACTTTGAATACTCACGCTTGCACCTCAGTCTCGAAGTCGTCAGTCAAAGTCTGGTCCTCATTCCATGTTGCCGATAACCAAGGCTAGAAATAAAATCTGATGCCGACACCTCCTTCGAGATCAAAATCATAGCTGAGCGCCACGTCCCATATTGGTACAACTTCAACAAAGACATCAAGAGGCGCGCCTGCAAATTCATAAGCCAGGCCCACGGGAAATCGAATCCCGAATTTATCCTCGTCGTTTTCTTGAAGCTTTAGTCTTCCGCCAATGCCGAGGTAGACTGGCACTTCGCCTTGCTCAACTGGAATCAGCGAACGGAAGTGATAGAGGTAGTCCGCCCAAATATACCAGTCGTCGTTGTCTCTATCGATGCGCCTGAGGACAGCACCGTCAATTGCATTGGTCTCATCCAGAAAATACTTGGCGGTAATACCCGCAAGATACCTAAGGTTAGGACCCGTCATACCATACATCGCTCCCAATCCAAACGGTCCTCTTTCTGCCAGTGTGCTCTGTGCTAGTGCAGTTCCAGAGATTAAAGCGAATGTGGCGACAATAGTAACAAAAAGTCTGGTCATGGACCCTCTCCTTTCTTTTCTTGAAGATTTGTGGTTAGCAAGGCAATTGAAGTCAGCTGCAATCCTCTGAGGGCTGAAGTTCTCATGGCATCCCTTCGTTCACACTCGGCTGGGATTCAATGAATTGGTAAAAGATTACTATAAAATATTGATATTATTATAAAATTGAAATATTAGTCAATGCGCAGTTCACGGTGACTAAAATTTCAATGAGTTTTCCTCATAGTACAAACGAGAAGCTTATCAAAAGATTACCAAAAGATTAAAATTTGGTAAGGATTCCTCTGGAGGAGATCGCCTCAGACGGGATACTGCATGCCAAGACTCCGCAGTTTTCTCTGGGAAAAGCATAGATAATCACGAGAAATCTGGCAAAGGGGTCACCCATTAAAACATCACCGTTTAATCTCTTTTCCTATGGACCAGGCCCTGCCAATGAACTCGCCGATTCCATGGTAAGCCTTAGTTTCTAAGGCAAAGGCAATGGGCTGGACCTTCTCGATATCAGTAAGTCCATCTTCTCCAATTACAGCCTCATCCGCCTTCACGTCCAGGATCTCGCCGACAAACTGGGTATGTAAACCTATTTCAAGAGTGTGGAGCAACCTGCATTCCAAAATCAAAGGAAACTCTTTTACATAGGGAGCATTTACCAGATCACTCTTGACCGGTGTAAGACCGGTGGCGGCAAATTTGTCCCTGTCTTTCCCTGATGTAATACCGAAGTAGTCAACTTCCTTGACATAGTTCTGCGACGGAATGCTGATGGTAAATGCCTTTTGCGCCACAATACTGCCGTAGCTATAGGTTGCCTTTCTGAGAGAGACCGCCACACACGGTGGACGTGAGCAACAAATCCCTCCCCAAGCAGCAGTCATCACGTTCGCTTTTCCTTCCCGGTCATACGTTCCCACAATAAACACCGGAGTTGGATAAACGATTGTCTTTGCGCCCATGGACTTCTTCACGAGCCACCTCCTCACTCTTTAGGCGAACTTAGAAAGCAAGATCGAGAAATCCAGACTCACCTCCATCAGTGGCAGAGGGTAACTGACATCCCTTCATCGAGAACATAAGCTGCAAGAACCCTAGCACAAGATGGCGGGGCGGGTCAAAAGGGGTTGATCCTGTGAGCATGGTGAGCATGAATTCATGCAGAAAATTCCATACTGTTGAGAAGTGTTAGCCCGCCGCCATATTCCATAACACTGCCGTTTACCATTTGACGCCAGCACAGCCAGTGGTTAAATTATGCACAATGAGCGATTGAGGGGGTGAAGCACATGGAAAGCGATTCCGGCCGTTCACCGTTAGCCCACGAAGAGGATTGTGATTTTTGTTGTGGCTGCGATAGCTCTGCCGAAGGGGACGATTATCCCAAGGACGAGGAAGGAAATCCCATTTACCGGCCACTTTGACAAAAGATGGAGTGTATATCAAAAAGGCCCGCTTCCGCGGGCCTTTTTTTATCTCTCGCCCGCTCGTCCCCTTCGGCGAGCTCAGGGCAGGCTCTTCGACTTTGCTCAGGGCTCGCTCGAGTCCTCAGAGGGCTCAGAGAAAAAGCATTGGAGCGTAATGCCGGATCGCTTAATAACTCCCGCGTCCGCGGGAGGTCCCGATAAAGCTTTATCGGGACAGCAGGGGAGTTTTAAGCGATCCTTGAATGTTTTGACATAGAGCGGAGCTCGTTTTGGTGTTTTAGAGCTCTCTGAGAACTCTGTGAGAGGTAAAACGTTGATCAGATGGGTGCCAAAAAAGCAGCGGACCCGAGTAACCCTTTGCCACTGTATGGTGAACATAGCAGCGACTAACGAGCTCCTCGGGTCCACACACATAGCTTACTTTAGTTTACCTGATTGAGTCAAGAAAAAAGTCAGGAATTCTTCACAAAGATCTCAGGTCGTATTAGAAAACTTGCCGTGCCAATTCCCACACCTCCGGTGATCGCCATAATCGGGATTTGTAAAGTTCCCGATGGTGAACAAACTCTTTGGGCAGACGGTCAAAAAACTTGTGGAAAAGCTCTTCGTGGTCGCTGGCTTCTTTGGCTGATTCCGCACGGTCCACTGACATGAGCTCGTAGAATGTCTCCGGGTCATAATCAAGCCCTTGCCAATGGATGTCTTTATGACGCGGCATATACCCAATCGGGCTTTCGACGCCGTAGCCATGGCCACGAACTCGATCCACGATCCACTTGAGAACTCGCATGTTTTCGCCGAATCCGGGCCACATGAAATTTCCTTTTTCATCCCGCCTAAACCAATTCACCCGGAATATGCGAGGCGGATCTGCCAGATGCCGACCCACGTCTAACCAGTGATTCCAATAATCGGCCATGTTGTAGCCACAAAACGGCAACATTGCCATGGGGTCCCTCCTCACTGGCGGCAGACCCTTTTCAGCAGCTGCCGTAGCTTCAGAACCCATGGTGGCAGCGAGATACACACCGTGAGACCAATCGAAGCCCTGAAAGACCAGAGGGACATTTCTGCTCATTCGTCCGCCGAAAATAAACGCCCTAATGGGAACACCTTCAGGATTATCCCATTCAGGATCGAAGGTTGGACACTGGCTTATTGGCGCGGTGAACCGGGAATTTGGATGAGCCGCGGGCCTCCCGCAACCCGGAGTCCAATCCTCACCAGTCCAGTCGATCAAATGAGCCGGCGGTTCTTCAGTCATACCCTCCCACCAGACATCGCCATCGTCGGTGAGGGCCACATTGGTGAAGATGCAGTTTTTGGTCAGGGTCAACAGGGCGTTGGGATTGGATTGCATTGAAGTGCCGGGGGCCACCCCAAAAAATCCTGCCTCGGGATTAATCGCTCGCAAGGTTCCGTCTGGACCAGGTTTGATCCAGGCGATGTCGTCACCTACAGTGAAAACCTTCCAGCCTTCAAACCCCTTTGGTGGAACTAACATGGCGAAGTTGGTTTTTCCGCAAGCACTGGGGAAGGCCCCCGCCACGTAGGTTTTCTCCCCCTCGGGGCTTCGGACCCCCAAAATCAACATGTGCTCAGCCAACCAGCCCTCATCCTTGGCCATGACGGAGGCGATTCTGAGGGCAAAACATTTTTTGCCCAAGAGAGCATTCCCGCCATAACCGCTGCCAAAGGAATAAATTGCCCGCTCTTCAGGAAAGTGAGTGATATGGATGTTGTCCGGATTGCACGGCCAGGGTACATCTTTTTGGCCTGGCTTTAGAGGGGCTCCAACCGAGTGCAGACATCGCACAAAGTTTCCCTTTTCTCCCAGAACATCCAGCGCAGCCTGCCCCATTCGGGTCATAATCCGCATATTCACCGCAACATACGGTGAGTCCGTTATCTGCACACCAATATGGGCGATGTGAGAACCCAGAGGTCCCATGCTGAACGGCACAACATACATGGTGCGGCCGCGCATGCAGCCGTCAAAGAGACCTTTCAATTTTTCCTTCATTTCCTCGGGACGAACCCAATTGTTCGTAGGCCCCGCATTTGATTTATTGATGGGACAAACAAAAGTACGGCTTTCCACCCGAGCAACGTCTCTCGGGTCTGAGCGGGCGAGGAAACTGTTGGGGCGTTTTACTTCATTGAGGCGGATAAAGGTCCCGCTTTCGACCATCTGAGTGCAAAGGTTGTCGTATTCCTCCCGAGAACCGTCACAAATGTAAACCCGATCCGGCTTGGCGAGATAAACTACTGTCTTGATCCAGTTAGCCAGCTCTTCATTGTTAATTTCTGCACCGGTTGTCTGCGTCTCCTTCATGGTACTCCTCCCACTGGATAGGTGTTCTCAGATGATATCGATGGGACCATAATATATCATTGCAGCCAAACTAGCCAATGCATGCAAGGGGTGTGAGCCAATTTTTTTCTGGAAAAGTGGTCTGATTTGTGAAAGGTTTTATTCTCGAAAGAAAAATACAGTGATACCATCAGCAGCGGAGGAAAGACAGTGTATCTGGACGAGGCCGTCAAGGGGAGGAGAAGTATCCGCAAATTCAAACAAACCCCAGTTGCCAAGGAGCTTATTGAGAACATTTTTGCCACTGCCTTGTGGGCGCCTTCGGGAATGAACAGGCAGAATTGGAAGTTTTTTGTGTTGGCGGGAGAGCGAAAAGAGGAGCTGGTATCCATTTCTTCTACCAGTTTTCAATATCTGGAACCGCAGCTCCAAGAGCTCTTCGCTGAAAAGCCCAAGATCGTCGAGGCAACGCGCAGGTTTTTCCAGCGGCTTGGTGAAGCGCCGGTTGTGGTCTGCGCCTACTTCGAGCCGGCGAATACGGCAGATGTCACCAGCTACCAGAACGTGGCCGCTGCAATTCAAAATCTGCTTCTGGTGGCGTACGGAGAGGGCCTCGGAACCTGCTGGATGACAGGCCCGGTGTATGTCGCCAATGAGATCAACCGCTTCCTGGGAGTGGAGGATATGACCCTGGTGGCGCTAATACCCATGGGGTATCCCGACGAAACACCACGTGTGCCGCCCCGCCGTCCGGATCGAGTTGTCTATCAGGGATTTGAGTAGATGGTCAGGTCGTCATTACTTCATTGGTCATTTATTCGCGCTCGCTTCGCTTCGCTCAGTCCCCGCAAACAGGTCCTAGTTTCGCATCTCTCCTTGCCCATTCATCACTGCACAGCGATAGATGATAGTCGTCGAACCTTTTCATTTTGAATATCGAATATCGAACAAGAAATTTCGAATTATGAAGTTTTTCTGTTTTTCTATTCTAGGCAGGGATTCCGCTACACGAATAATTCCGACAGCAAAATCAATTAAGCGGTCCTCCAGATCAAATATTGTTCCCTCCTTCGACATTCATTATTCCTTGTTCGAAATTCTGCGGTTCAAGGTACCATCTGCCAAGATCTGTGCAAAAACATATAGTGTGTTATTAACGGTCCCAATGAGGCCACAGTTACTACTTACGTTGGCGCTCATGGATTAGACCGGAACGGCCACTAGCCTTCTGCCCTCCAGGCGGTCAAATCTGGCCATAACTACCTGATTCTCCAGAGCTTGATCAGCCTGGATCAGCACCGGCAGGTAGTTGTCCGAAAAACCGCAACGCATACCGCTGGCTTCATCCCGCCGATGTTCCACCAAGACGGCCCGAACCTTTCCCAGGAACCGCTGCATGAAGGTGAGCCGCTTGGCCTTGTCCAGCTCTCTCAGCATGCGGCTCCGTTGGCTTATTACCGACGGAGCCACCTGTTCCCCCATGGTAGCAGCAGGGGTGTTCGGTCGCGGCGAGAAAGGGAAGATGTGCAAGTATGCTATGGGGAGAGAGTCAAGCAACCGGTAGGTATTCTGAAAACATTCATCGGTCTCACCCGGAAAGCCCACCAGCACGTCAGCGCCCACAGCTAGGTCAACAATGCGGTGAGTGGCTTCCAGCACAAGCTGCCGGTAAAACTTGGGATGATACGGGCGGTTCATCCGGTTAAGAACACCACCATCTCCACTTTGTAGCGGGATATGAAGGTGCGGGCACAGTTCGGGCACCGTGGCCAAGAGTTCCAACAAGTCCGGGGTGACTTCCGCGGGCTCCAGAGAACTGAGTCTCAACCGTGGGGGTGGGCAGCAGTGGAGAATGGTCCGGAGCAACCGCACCAGATCTTGCTGCGGTTTTAAATCAGAGCCCCACTGGCCTAAATGAATGCCGGTGAGTACTATTTCCTGGTAGCCATGGTCCAGGAATCTTTCCACCTGATTGAGGATGGACTCCAGGGTGATACTGCGGCTGCGACCGCGGGCGTATGGAACGATGCAGTAAGAGCAGAAGGCATCGCACCCGTCCTGAATCTTCAGAAAGGCGCGAGTTCTGTGGGCGAAGTTGGAGAAAACCAGAGGTGATGGATCAGGAGCCTTGCGAGCGTCTCTCAGGTGGACACATGGTGGCTGGTTTTCCTGTTGTTGAGAAAGATAATCGAGGAGCGCCAGCTTCTCTGTGGTGCCCAGTATGTGGGTTACTCCGGGGATTGCGGCGACTTGCTCAGCAGCAACTTGCGGATAGCAACCCATGACTACAACCTGGGCTTTCGGATTCTTCCGAACGGCACGCCGGATTAACTGGCGTGATTGCATGGCAGCCCGGTTGGTCACCGCACAGGTGTTGATACAGTAAAGATCGGCCTGCTCGGTAAAAGGTCGGATCAGGAAGTCCGCCTGAGCAAGTTGTTCTTCAAGGTAGGCAGATTCACACTGATTTACCTTGCAACCGAGAGTTGCCAGCGCTACCGTGCTCATGAGATCACCCGTTCCACGATACATTCACCCGAGACCTCGTGGTCACCCTAAAAAGCTCCAGACTCGCCAGGAGCACTGGTCATGTGCGGCTCAAGAAAACAGACGACAATATCCTGAGTAGTCGGCTTCTTGTAGCATTGTTGCATATAAAATATCCTCCCTGCCTTGTCAAATCTTTCTCTCTCCTCCCATCTGTGCCCATTTTTTGCCGTACCACATTTGGGGAAAGAATTGCTATACGTTCATGACACTACAACCTTGCCTTGCTGAGAATGGGGACCGGGAGGGGCGAAACTCGGAAAGACCATTGTCGGCCAACGATGGAGTTGTGCACCGCATAGTTATGGACTATAGTACAAATCTTGTTGACAAAAACTGCTTTGATAAACACCTATGATATGGAGCGACCCATGGGTGACCTGACACCATTTCAGCGGCGACTGGAAAAGGTCAAGAAACTGTTGGCCGAGAAGCCTTTTGATACCTTCCTGGTTTCAGAGCCTTGGAACCGGGCTTATCTCAGTGGCTTTTGGGCCGAAGATATGCAACTTACCGAATCCTCCGGCTTCCTTCTCGTCACCGAAAAAACACAAGTACTGGCCACGGATTTTCGGTATCAGGAACAAGCTGAGAAGGAAGCGCCACATTTTCAGGTGGTGATTTACAAGGAGAGTCTTGCCAACGTCCTGCAGGAGATCTTTGCAAGTCTCACCACTCGTAATCTTGGTTTTGAGGAACACCATCTCACCTACGACCGGTTCGTAAAGATCCAGGAATCGCTTCAAGAGTGGAACCCGTCCGGAGAGTTGCTGCCAGCAGGCGAGTTGGTGGAGGGTTTGCGAACGGTGAAAGAGCTGGAAGAAATCCAGGCCATTCGAGACTCCCTGGCTCTCACCGAGTCCGTGCTGGAAGCCATAGTGGCGGAAGCAGAGCCGGGAAAGACCGAGAAGGAACTGGCCTGGCGGATCGAGCAGCTAATGCGAGAAGCGGGTGCAGAGGCGGTTTCCTTTCCGCCCATTGTGGCCTCCGGGCCAGGTGCGGCCATGCCACATGCAGTGGTCAGCGATCGCCAGCTCAAGGAATCAGAGACAATCATTATTGATCTGGGCGCAAGGCTGGCACACTATTGCTCTGATATGACCAGAACACTCATTCTGGGAGAACCGGACGCCAAATCGCGCCAGGTCTACTCCATTGTCCGGGAGGCTCAATTGCGGGCCATGGCGGCAGTGCGGGCCGGGATCTCTTCCCTGGAGGTGGACCAGGTGGCCCGCGATTACATTACCTCTGCGGGCTACGGCGACCACTTCGGTCATGGGTTGGGCCATGGAGTGGGACTCGCGGTGCATGAGAAGCCGGGCTTCGGCAAGAGCAGCTCCATGGTACTCGAGGAAAATATGGTGGTCACCATAGAGCCGGGTATTTACCTCCCCGGTTGGGGTGGGGTCCGTCTGGAAAACATGGTACGAGTGACCGCGGATGGCTGCGAGATTCTAAACCAAAATGACTTTTTCTATTCTTTCTGAAAAAGCATAAGACACTAGTTGGCATGGGGCATAGAGCATAGGGCATGGGGCAACTGGTTGGGTTTGCTTTTCTCCATGCTCCATGCTCACTCTACCAACTGGAGGGAGTGATTATGGAAGGACAGAACTATCGCATTGAGACCGATTCCATGGGAGAAGTGGAAGTTCCGGCATCAGCCTACTATGGGGCCCAAACCCAACGGGCGGTGCAAAACTTCCCCATCAGCGGTCTGAGGTTTCCCAGGGAATTTATTCGCGCCCTAGGTCTGATCAAACGGGCTGCGGCCCGGGTGAACCTCGAGATGGGTTTTCTCTCCAAGGAGGTGGCGGAGGCCATCATCCAGGCAGCAACCGAGGTGGTTGACGGGAAACTTGACGGCCAGTTTCCTGTGGATATTTTTCAGACGGGCTCGGGCACCTCCACCAATATGAATGCCAACGAGGTCATTGCCAACCGCGCCATTGAACTGTTGGGAGGTGAACTGGGCAGCAAGTCACCGGTGCATCCCAATGATCACGTGAATCGGGGCCAGTCGAGCAATGATGTGATCCCCACAGCCATTCATGTGGCCGCGGCCGAAGGTATCAGCACCGGACTGCTGCCCGTGCTCAGGGCTTGCGAAAAGGAACTTGAGGTTAAAAGCGAGGAATTTGACCACATCATAAAGATCGGGCGCACTCATCTGCAAGATGCCACGCCGGTCCGCCTGGGACAGGAGTTCAGCGGTTACGCTCGTCAAATGGGTCTGGCTCGAGAACGTGTTGAGCAGGGTCTGGCCGGCCTCATGGAGCTGGCCCTCGGGGGTACGGCCACTGGAACGGGGCTCAATGCGCCGGCTGGCTTCGCTGCCCGGGTGATAGCCCTATTGTCGGAGGAGACCGATCTTCCGCTAACGGAGGCCAAGAACCATTTTGCCGCCCAGGGAGGCCAGGACGCTCAGGTGGCCACCAGCGGGGCCCTCAGAGGTGTGGCGGTGACCCTCACCAAAATTGGCAACGATCTCCGCTGGCTGGCTTCCGGACCCAGATGTGGCCTGGGGGAACTGTTGCTGCCGGCGGTGCAACCCGGCTCTTCCATCATGCCCGGCAAGGTAAATCCGGTCATTATAGAATCTCTTCTGCAGGTGGCAGTACAAGTCATGGCCAACGACTGGGCTGTAGCTATGGGGGGTCAGGCGGGAAACCTGGAGCTCAATGTCATGCTGCCGGTGATGGCCTGTAATCTCCTGCAATCTTTGGAGTTGCTAACAACTGGGATTGGCAACTTCACGGAAAAATGTCTGAGAGGACTTGGGGCCAATGAGCAACGCTGCCACGAGCTGGTGGAAAGAAGCCTGGCGCTCTGCACTCCGCTAGCCCCTGAGATTGGGTATGACCAAGCGGCCCATGTGGCACACTTGGCCTATGAAAGTGACAGGACCGTGCGAGAGGTGGCGCAAGAGTTGGGGATACTCCCGGAGGAGAAACTGCAACGACTCCTTGATGCCGAGGAGATGACTCACCCCGGCATTCCCGGGAGCAAGGGCAGGTAGCAGCCCTTCGACCCCTTCGATAAAGTCCCCGCGTCTACGCGCGGGACAGGCAGGGCAGGAGGCGCAGGGTGATTTCGGATTTCGGATTGTGGATTGCGGATTGCGGATTTGGAAAGGCATGGGGCATGGAGCAGAGGGAAATACAGTGGGCAGCAGGCAGCAGGCAGTATCGTTATCCGTTGTTAGGTATTCGTTATTTGGGAGATCTGCCGCTATGAACTGCCATGACGACATCTACGACTTTCACGATTTGACGAATTAACGAATTAACGAATCGACAAATGACTACTGGATTCTTTGATTTCGGATTGCGGATTGCGGATTTCGGATTGCGGAATTGAGGGATGTGAAATGAAAAATGGCACAAAAGCAATGACTAGTGGTATAGTAGTTGTATAACCCTGAGGGGGAGAAGCCAATGGCCAAGATCATTGACTTTGAAAATGGTCGCAAGGCCGATGACAATCTTATTTGTCGTAAACCCCTGGAGTTTCGCCGCGGCGATTGGCGTCAGGGGCAGGTGCTGCAGTGTATCCGGAGCGAGGCGGAGAAATACCAGAGCCATCGGTGCCAAGCCATCAACAACGGCCACAGGCATCTTAGCTTTGTTCCCGAACACTTCAGTCTGGTGAATGGCTGCGACTATACGGTAATGGGACTGTATCGCTGGCGTGAGAGTGAAGAGCAAGCTCGCGAGTTTTACCGGTTAGCAGGTCTTATGGAATGCGTGGTGAACAGCACCTCGCCGCTATTGCGTACCGATCTGCTTCGCAGTTTCTACAAGACCATAATCGATTTGCGGCGTAGTCTTAATTTCTCATGGAGAGGTGACTCCAGCCAGTTTCTCCTGCCCTTACATCCACACTTTTACCGCCGTAGTCATTTTTTCGATCAGGTCCTCAAAGCTGATACACTCAAAGTTCTCTATGATACGGTGAACCGTGAGACTACGGTGCAGTTCGACCTGCTGGCGGCCGAATACGTCTTTTACCTGCCCCAGAGAATGGTTGACGAACCAGCCTAGATCCCCCAGACTCCAGCTGACCCTGAATATCTCCCCTTTGTTTGGTTTCGTTATTGAGCCGCTGAACCACACAAAAAATAGGGAAACTCCTGACAAGAAATAGATTGACAAAAAGCCATAATTAAATAGAATTAACAGTAAGTTATGCCTATTGATTTTCCCTTGGAGTTGCCTCGACTCTCTATTCATGGGAGGGGTGAACTGAGGGAGGCGGAGACGAGAGGAGATAGGCCATGCCTACCTGGCCCTATCGGTACCATTTGAGCCTGCAAGATCGCTTGCGGCGATCGGTCTACGAAGTGCTCAGAGACCAGATGGATATCTACCTGGTTAAGTACGGTCTCGTCGACTCATACCGGAATTTTTGCGAAGCTGGAGAGCCGTATCCCTTCGTGCCCAAGCGGGAGCTCAAGCCCCGGGCTCGCGTGGTCGAGAAAGAGTACGTATACCACAACCACTTCCTCGTACTCTTTTGCGAAGGGACCATTCCAGCTCGCTACAAGAAATCTGTTCGTTTTTTCGACTCCAATAAGGTCACCAAGGAAGGAATCTCGGAGCTGGCCCAGGTTCAGTTGTACAAAAAATACACCAAGAACCTGAGGTACTTCGAAAATCCGGGTTTTGAAAGATTTGTAATAGACCTGTTGCCAGTGGATTATGCCTTGCTCATACAGCAGGACCCATCAATCAAGACCCGAACTCGCTACGCGATGACGCACTTCCACGTGAAAATTGACTGGCCCATTGACAATGCCACTGAAGAGATGGCGCAGCAGCTCCGCTACATTCCCAGGGATCTCTATGAAATGGGTGAGAAGTACGCCGAGAGTCTCAATAATAAGCTTTTCGAGAATTATGGATTTCACCATGCGGTGGGAGGCCGCCGCACTGCTGCGGTGGTGGCGGCCCAGTTTCTCAAAAAGATGGAATTCATCTCCACGGTTTACGTTGCCAGTGCTGAGTCACGCGCTCTGACACGCATCAGCGAGCGCGGGGTGGCCAGGTTCGTGCTCATCAAACTGCCCTCCGAAGAAATTTCCCGCCTGGCTGCTGAAAGCCGAATGAAGTTTGACAACTTCTTAGAAAGGTTCATGGTAGACATTCAGGACGACTATGGGGTGGGTGTCTTTCAGGTGGTCTACCGAAACACCATCCATTCAAAGCCACCCGAGGACGGCAAGATCCGGGAGCTCAAGCCAGATTATCAGTGGCTGACGGTAAGCGATCAGCTCCTCATGCCCCTGCGCGGCCACACGGACGTCTACCCAATCCCCTACAGCACCATTTACACGCCTGATTTAGGTGAAATCGAGGAGCTGTAGCTGTCAGTGGACCGGGGAGGGGCAAGCATCGTCGCCGCGGTTGCTGATTGACAGGGATTCTGTTGTGAATGACCACTGGGTGATGTTTCCGCGCCTGGTTCCGCCTAGCGTCCATTATTCAGGGTAACAGGAGACCCGAAAAGGGACCCAAGGGCGGCCGGCCATACTGCGGCCAGAGTAGGCGGTTCGTGGATTAGCCCTTGAAGGCTGAACTTCCTGGATATACCGCCGATTTTCCCAGCTCCTCCTCAATACGCAGCAATTGGTTGTACTTGGCCAAGCGATCAGTGCGACTGAGAGAGCCGGTTTTAATCTGACCGGTCCCCGTACCCACAGCAAGATCGGCAATGGTGGTATCTTCTGTCTCCCCGGAGCGGTGGGAAATGATGGAACGATATCCGGCAGCACTCGCCATTTGAATGGCTTGCAGGGTTTCAGTCACCGTACCAATCTGGTTAAGCTTGATCAGGATAGCATTGGCCACCCCTTCTTGGATACCGCGGGCGAGAATCTCGGTGTTGGTCACAAATAGGTCGTCTCCCACGATCTGAGTCTTGTCACCCAACCTGGTGGTGAGCAATTTCCAGCCTGGCCAGTCATCTTCAGCCATGCCGTCTTCCAGTGAGATAATGGGATAGCGATTTACCCAGTCAGCATAGAAATCCACCAGTGCTTCCGGGGACTTCTCCGGTTCCTTCTCAGCTGTCAGCAGGTAACGGCCATCTTTGTAGAATTCGCTGGCGGCTGCATCCAGGGCAATGCACATGTCCGTACCAACCGCATAGCCTGATTGGGTGATGGCCTCTATGAGCACCTCCATTGCCTCTTCATTGGACTGAAGGTTAGGGGCGAAGCCACCCTCATCCCCAACGGCAGTTTGGTATCCCCTGGATTTGAGCACTTTTTTCAGGTGATGAAATGTTTCCGTCCCCATCCGTAATGCCTCGGAAAAACTCTGGGCCCCAATTGGGACGATCATGAATTCCTGAATATCTACATTATTGTCGGCGTGAGCGCCGCCATTGATCACATTCATCATAGGTACTGGTAGGGTGCAAGCGGAGATTCCGCCGAGGTAGCGAAAAAGGGAGAGGCCGCATTCGGCTGCTGCCGCCTTGGCAACCGCTATGGAAATGCCCAGAATTGCGTTGGCACCCAAATTGGACTTGTTCTCAGTGCCATCCATTTCGATCATCCGGCGGTCCAAATCCCTCTGTTCAAAAGCGTCCAGACCCATCAGCGCAGGCCCCAAAGTATCGTTCACGTGCGCCATAGCTCTGGTCACTCCTTTACCCAAGTAGCGACCAGGATCATTGTCGCGCAGCTCGAGGGCTTCACGAACGCCGGTGGAAGCTCCTGATGGAACCGCAGCACGGCCCACAAAACCACTGTCCAGATGCACGTCCACTTCGATGGTGGGATTGCCGCGGGAATCCAGAATTTCTCTTGCTTGGATATCGACGATCTCGCTCATACTTTCCCTCCATTGGGATTAGGGGATCACCTGTTCCAGCAGTCTCATGGTGTTCTAGCACACTCCCTCTTCCGAAACAATCAGAGATTTTCTCAGGAGTTTCAATACACATATGGCAATTGGACGAATGTACAAATGTAAAGATCAGCCGGGGAGGAACTGGGATGGAAGGACTGCTCAATGTGTATAAGACGGATGTGACGTCTCCTCCGGACAAACTCAAAAGGGCTGGTCCATATACCATCGGCCTGCCCTCTTTTAGAGGGTTGCATCTTCGGGCCGGGGCTGCCATAGCCCTCAGGACATAAGCTAGAGGGAGAACCCTTTTATATCATGCGAACTGAGCGATTGCAGCTGGCTGCTTAGAGCGAACGATCAGGCCGAATCATGGCTATATCTCAAGGTCTACAGGTAGCGGCATTTCCAGGGCAATCTCTTCAGGAGTAACCCGGGCCCGATAAACGATAATCTCCACGCCAGTCTGATGGGCCCGGCGGAGTAGCTGCGCATACGCTGGGTCGATATGAGCAGCAGGAGCAAAGCGCTTGGCATCCTCTCGCTGGACCACGTAAAACATAACGCTCCGATGGCCACGATGAATCGCATCAGCCAGTGTTTGTATATGCTTGCGTCCCCTCGCAGTGGGGGCATCCGGGAAAAATGCTGTACTACCTTCCACCAAGGTGACGTTCTTGACCTCCACGAAGACTGATATATCGCCACGGAGCAGGCAAAAATCGATGCGACTGTGGGCCAATTTCACTTCCTTGGTAAGTTTTTCAAAGGGGCCGAGCTCGGGGATACCACGCTCAAGGGCTGCCTCGGCCACCAACCGATTTGCAGTGAGGGTATTGATACCCACCCAGGTGTAAGGAAGGTGAATCAACTCCCAGGTATAGCGAGTTTTACGTTTAGGGTTTTGGGCCGGTGATAGGAGCACGTCTCTGCCCGGAACGTTGCAGCCTTTCATGCTGCCAGAATTGGGACAATGGGCCGTGACCACACGGCCGTCAACTAAGCGGACATCGGCAAGAAAACGTTGGTAGCGGTGAATCAGAACACCCGGCACCAGCGGTGATGGAAAGCGCATTGCAGTTCTCCAGATGAGCAAGGCAAAGCTGAGTGAGCGGGTTGGGACCCCACCGTCAGCGCGTGGAGTTTATCACTGGGGTGGACCCCATCAAATTCATTGACTAATTCTCCCTTTCTATATTACTTAGAAGTGCCTGCTGCAAGGTCTTTCATGACTGACACCTGTTGGTTGCTTCGGAATTTGCTTTGCTGATCATGGTCTGACATATGGGCAATTGGTGGAGGAATGAGTTGGCAAGCAAACGGGTTCCCGGCAAGAGCAACCATTTTCACCTGCTGTGGGCGTAACCCTATGAGATATCAGGATCTATGGTGAATTCCTCTAGAGCCAGGCGGAATCGCTTCATCACTCCGGTCAATTTGCCCCTCCTCAGCTTCGCAGGGTTGATCCTGGTTGGTACCGTCTTCCTGATGCTGCCGGCCGCGGCTAACGGACCGCCACTCACACTGGTAGACGCCTTTTTTACCTCAACTTCAGCAGTTTGTGTTACCGGCCTGGTGGTGGTGGATACCGGCAGCCGTTTGAGCCTGTTCGGCCAGGGGGTGGTGTTGGTACTCATTCAGTTCGGCGGTCTGGGAATAATGACCTTTTCCACCGTCCTCATTCTTCTCATGACCGGCAGGTTCTCCTTCATTCAGCGCAGTGTTGTTCAGGACACTTTCACCCACGGTCCAGATACCAGGCTCCCCTCCTTGGTTCGCCACGTGGTGATGTTCACCCTGGTGCTTGAGGCGGCGGGCGCTGCCTTGCTCTTCCTCCGCTTTTCCGGGATTTACCACCCCGGTAGGGCTCTCTATTTTGCCATTTTTCATGCGGTGAGCGCCTTTTGCAATGCCGGTTTCAGCCTATACTCCAAGAGTTTTATGGATTTCCGTGGGGATCCGCTGGTCAACCTGACCGTGGCCTTGCTGATCATCTGTGGTGGCATTGGCTTCCTGGTCCTGCTGGAGTTGAAAAGGCTTTTATTCAAACCCCGCCAGGGACATCGGACCCGACGACTTTCAGTTCACTCCAAGCTGGTGCTGACGCTGACCCTGTTCCTGCTGGCGGTCGGCACCCTGGGATTTTTGATCTTTGAGTGGAATGGTTCCATGGCCGGGCTCCCCATACCCACCAAGCTGATGACCGCTTTTTTCCAATCAGTTACCACCAGGACCGCGGGGTTCAATACCTTAAATTTCGGCAAGATGGCCAATGTCACCTTGATCTTCACCGTCCTGCTTATGTTTGTTGGAGCCGCCTCAGGATCCACGGGTGGCGGCATCAAAGTCAATACCCTGGGGGTTCTCTTTGCCTTCAGCCGATCACGGCTACGGGGGGAAGAGGCGACGAATATCTTCCGCCGTACTCTTGCGTCAGAGACCGTGGGGCGAGCCGTCTCGGTGTTCGTTGTTGCGGTAATAGTGATCTATGCGGCCACCATGGCTCTTACCATGAGTGAATTGGGCACAACCATGCACGAGGAGAGTCGGGGACTTTTCCTTGAACTCCTCTTTGAAGTAGTCTCCGCTTTCGGCACTGTGGGACTCAGTGTGGGGATCACCGCAAAGCTGACCACCCTCGGCAAGTTGATCCTGGCAGTGGTGATGTTTGCCGGAAGGCTGGGGCCGCTCTCCATTGCTGTAGCTTTGAGCGGCAGAGAGGTCCGGTCACGATTTCAGTACGCCGAGGAGAATGTTATGATCGGTTGAACCATGAGGATATACATGTTCTCAGCCGGCTACGGTTCAACCACCGAGTGACCTGAACGGACGTATTGTAAAGGATGCATCATGGGACAGTTTGCCGTTATTGGCATAGGTAATTTCGGCTACTATCTTGGACGCCATCTTTATGAGAAAGGACATGAGGTCATCGCTTTGGATATAAGCAAGGCCCAGGTGCAAAAAGCCAAAGATGTTGTCAGCCAGGCAGTAGTGGCGGATGCCACCGATCGGGAGGCTCTTGAGTCCCTGGGCATCAGTCATGCAGATGCGGCGGTGGTTTGTATCGGAACGAGGATGCAGGCGAGCATTCTGACTACCTTGCATCTGAAAGAACTGGGAATAAAGAAAATTATCGCCAAGGCAACCAGTGAAGAACACGGCCGTATTCTCAGGAAAATTGGTGCCAGCGAGATTTTTTTCCCGGAAAAAGATCTGGCCATCGGGGTGGCAAGTCGCCTGGACAATCCAAACATGTTGGACTATCTGCCTTTTATCGAAGGATATAGTATCGTGGAACTGGCGCCTCCCAAGGATTTTGTCGGGAAGACGCTCAAAGAACTGGATCTGATCAACCGCTACAGCATACAGGTCTTAGCCGTCAAGGAGATCATACCGGAGGGCCTCATCTTGATACCCAAGGCCGACTTTCAGGTGAAAGATAGCGATGCGCTTATTGTTTTGGGTCCAGATGAGTCCCTTGATAAGCTACAGCAGACCTAGGTAAGCCCGGAGTTCGCAAAGTCCTGTCGCTACCAACCACTGGGCACATTTCTCATTTTGCATTTCGCGTTTCCCATTTCTCATTGCAGATTGAGGTATGCTTGCGATGGAATCATGCATCAAAATGAAAAATGGGAAATGAACCCAAATGAGAAATGAGCAATGGCGCTATGCGCTTTGTGACTCAGCGGACGTTTGTCTGGATCATAATGACTTGACCAGAGTGAAGCAAATCTGAATGGATGCCGTTGAGGGCTTTGATCCTGGCCACCGTGGTGTTGTACCGCTTGGCAATTAGCCAGAGGGAGTCCCCTTTTTTCACCCGGTAGCGCACGGTTGACTTGTTTCCCGGGGAAGGGTTGGTGCTAGCCATAACAACTCGGCCACGAAGGGGAATCTTCAAACGCTGGCCTGCCCATATACGGCTGGCGCTGCGGAGATGATTGGCGTGCACTATGCGTCGCACGGGCACCCGATATCTCAAGGCGATTCCCGAAAGGGTCTCGCCGAAACGCACCCGGTGTATAACATAAGCGGTTTTGGGTGGCTGATACTTGGGAATCTGCTCCAAACTGGCGAGTAACATGGTACCCGTGTTGTCGGGGATTTTCAGAGCGAAGGTGTAGTCCGGGGTGGCCTTGTATCGTAAAGAGGGATTGAGTTCCTCGAGAGTTTTTTGGGGTAGTTCCAGGGCCCGGGCAATATCTTTGAGGCGCATCTGCCGGTTGACCTGCACCTTTTCGTAGCTCAAAGGCTCATCCAGCTGCAGGTCGCTGAAGCCGTACCTCCCAGGATTCTTAATGATGTGGAGTGCAGCGAGAAAGCGAGGCACGTAACGGGCCGTTTCCAGGGGCAGACGCGAATACAGATCCCAGAAATCATCCAGATAGTTCACACGCTGCTGGCGAATAACACGCAGCACGTTACCCTCACCACAATTGTACGCTGCCAGGACAGTGGTCCAGTCACCGAACAAATCGTGAAGGACCTTTAGGTAGGCAATGGCGGCCTGGGTTGAACGCTCAGGGTCCATCCGTTCATCAACCCAGCGGTCGCGGCGGAGATCATAGCGGTAGGCGGTGGAGGCGATGAACTGCCAGAGTCCAAGAGCCCTGGCCTTGGAGAGGGCCTTGGTTTTGAAGCCGCTTTCAATAAGGGGTAGCCAGGAAAGATCCTCCGGAAGACCGGCTTTCCTCATCTCTTCTACAATGGCGGGCCTATACTTACCTGAGAGCCGATAGGATTCGATGAAAAAGCTTCTTTCTGTGGTTTGAAAACGTTTTATTTCTCTGGTCACATATTGGTTCATAGCCAGGGGGATTTCCTGGCCGCGGTTCATATGGAGGTGGGATCTAGAGGCATAGATTTCCAGAATCCGTTTGGAAATAAGGAGGCGCAGGTCCTCTTTTTGCTGGGTGATTTCGGGGTCTTTCTCGTTCAGAATGCTATAGATCGTCTGATAGCTGTCATCGAGAGACTGTATCGCCTTATCCGGTTCGCCGCGGTTCCAGTATTCTATGGCTTCCTGGTAGAAGTACAAAGCGTCGTCTATGCGTTTCTGGTCAGTGTAGATCTCTAGTTCGGAGTCGACCTCAACCGCTTCTTTGGAAAGCTCAGCCATCTCTGCTGGAGCTACCATATTCGTACCGTTTTCTTCCGGGGCCGGAGCCGAGGCTAACAGCCTTTCATCCGATTGGGCTGCCTTGGAGGGATCGGCTTCATCAGGATTTGTTGTCTCATGGGTGGCGGGTGCAGCGATTTGGGATGACTCTTCCGGGGGGTAGGCCTCACTCGGCCAACGAGTTAAGGAAGACTGGGTGCAGGCCACAGTGAATACGAGCAGACTGAGTGCAGCTAAGCACAAACCGCGTGACATAGGCAACAGGACCTTTTGACCGAGAGTTTTCGCTTAAGGTTATTTGATGGCACAAGAATTTCACGACTAGACCATGCACGATTGGTGCCATGTTGTGTTACAGGTTGGCAGCCCGCTCGCGCCGAAACAGCGGTGATTTTACCAGAATTCTTGCGAAAATTCTACAAAAAATGGGGTGTTGTCAGTGGAGGCAGCACAGAATTGGGGAAGGGTGGATAACACCCTGCATGGCCATCTGAAGGTGCATTCCACTCTATCCCTTTGAAATGCCACTTTTTTTCAGGTTGTGACACTTTTGGGTCTTGATGGCCGCAACTTTTTGACCTGGTCTCTCTTCATATTAAGAGTTAACTATTAATAATTACAAGAAAAATGTCTTTTTTTTGCACGTTGGCACGATGTTTTCATACAACACAGCTAGGGGGAGGATATTGTGAGCTCGCGATAACAGTTTGCCCCAGGAGAAGCTCCTCATTGCTCTGGAATGACTGTCTCTCGCAGCCCGGAGGTTACAATGAACTCCCCTGAATCTAGCCAAAAGCGCAAACATCCACGAGTCGAAGTGAGCTGGCCCGTTACCATGATGACCCCCGAGGGGGATATGGATGGCACCATACAGAACGTCAGTGCCGGGGGTGCCTATATTCGTTGCGGGACGCTGCTATCCAAGCATGATCTTTTTATCATGACTATTTTGGCTCAAGGCCGAGAGGGCTCATGGATAGGGGCAGAGGTGGTATGGATAGATATCTCCCTCACGCCCGATTCCGAGTCAACACCCGTTGGTATGGGTGTTCGCTTTACTGATATCTCTCCAGACGACCTCCAATTTCTTGCTGGTGTAGTCTCTGAGAATAGCGAGCACGTCTGAATGAGCAACGCATTTCAACTCAGCTTTCGAGACCGGCTCATTAGACAGTGGCCATCCCGAAACTCCGCCTTGTCATTCTGAGCGAAGCGAAGAATCTCCCATAAAGTCAAGAACCAAGAGATTCTTCGTCGCCCCTCGGGCGGGTCTCCTCAGAATGACATCCGAAAAAGCGAGTTTCCGGATGAACACTAGATAGTGGCTGTCTGTTTGAGCCAGCTTCGTCTGGTCAAAGAGAGGTATCTGCACCCCGTCTATTTGCTCTCATGTGATCCTCGCCACATCTGCTCATTTCCGGTACCGGTTGTTCTGTCTCTTCCGAAAGAGGCCAAGGACCTTATTTGCCGAATCCTTAAGGCTCATGAGGGCGTCCCAGCCTTCCTCATGGGTTGATGATGGGCTGGGGCTCATCCTGATTAAGAAAATTTAGCAGAGTACGTTATATTTACTCCTCCACCGTGCTATAACGGTTCACGAGAAAGAGCGGGCCAAGAGATGACAATTGCGACTGCCGGGGTGCTGGATGATCCTTACTTTCAGTGAACCGACTTTGTTACAGCATCTCGAGTTGGAGCCTGTTCTCATTTCAAAAAAAAGGGGGTGTCAGCATGATGTGGCTCCGGAGAGTGGTGATCTCTTTGGGTGTTTTAACACTGCTCGGTGGCTGTGGTACCAGCCAGAGCCAACAGGCCAGGAGGGTTGAAAAGTCAGGCTTTCTTGGCGATTACTCAATGCTTCGCGAAGGCGGGAAGGGAGAAGCCCTCCTCGTTTACGAAAATACCGAGGCCAACTGGTCTGGTTACGATAAGATTTTGTTGGACCCTGTCTCGTACTATGGAGGGCGTGAATCCTACCCTGAAGGGATTACCAGCGCGGACTTACAGGAGCTGGTGAACCGTTTCTATTACATCCTCTATAAGAATTTATCGGATGACTATGTAATGGTTAAGAACCCGGCGCACTCCACCTTGCGTGTCCAAGTTGCCATCACCAAAGTGGCGGAGTCGGCACCTGCGGTGGATTCTGTCTCCACGGTGGCGCCGTATATTATTAGCCCCCTCAGGCGTGCCGCCGGGTCCATATCAGGCAAATCGCCCTTTGTGGGTGGGGCGAGTGTCGAGGCAAAGATCACCGACAGTCTTACAGGAGAGTTGCTCTTCGCTGCTGTGGATAAACGGGTAGGAAGCAGGAGCGCTGGAGGATCAACCACGCGTCGCTGGCGAGATGTTGAGGAGATTCTGTGGTACTGGGGGGAGCTGGCCAAGTATAGGCTTTGCGTACTCCGAAGCGGAGAGGACTGCGCCGGGCCGGAGGAATGATTGCTGGAACCTCTGACGCTTACTTGCCAACGAACTTACCTTCTCGAAATTCACCCACCAGCTCTCTCCCGTCCGGAAAGGTCACCGTACCTTGTCCGTGCGGGACGTCGTTTTTCCATTGACCTGAATAGGTGCGGCCGTCCGGAAAGGTCATGGTACCTTGTCCGTTCCACTCACCATTTTCCCATTGACCCTGATATCTTGCCCCGTCGGGAAAGATCCAGGTACCGTGTCCATGAGGTTTGTTGTTTTTCCACTGACCCGTGTATTCTCCGGCGTAAGGATTGGTGAGAGTTCCCTGTCCGTCCCGCTTACCGTCGTGCCATTGACCCTCATATCTTGCCCCTTCAGGATAAGTCATGGTGCCAAGTCCATCCTTACAATTGCCCTGGACGCATCTTCCCCTTACGCTGCATCCCGCACCAGAAAACCAGACGGTCAAGATGAAAAGTATGAATAGCCCCTTCTTCACAATCTATCTCGCCACTGAGCTATTGGGTGGTATTACCTGCTCCAGGGCAGGATATACCGCACATTGTCACGACAGGGGAGTCACCCCTTAGGGGAGTATTCAGTCGGTCTTTAAGGGCCTGGGAGGTGGGCTCGCTGAAGTTCTCTCGGCAGGCAGCGATACCCAATGATGTTGGCTATTTTACCGGACCTTGCCCCTTTCTGGTTTTTTGCAGTTCTCTGTCAATAACAGCCTCAAACCCAGCAAGGGACCGATTCCTGAGAAGCCTTCCATTGATAAATACGGTGGGGGTTCCTTGCACTCCCGCGTTGGCGCCATCCTGCATGTCCTTGTTGACCATCGCCTCTATTCTGGGATCCTTCAGATCTCTTTCAAACCTCTCCGGATCTAGCCCAACTTGCTGGGCAATCTCACGAATCTTCTGGTCATTTAACTTATTGTAGTTGTCGAAGAGCAGATCGTGAAACTCCCAGAACTTTCCCTGTCGGTCGGCTGCGAGGGCTGCCATGGCTGCCTTTCTGGCGAACCTATGTTGCGCCAGAGGAAAGTTTTTGGATACGAGCTTCACCTCTTTCGGGTATTTCTCAAGCACCTGCTTGAGTAAAGGCACGAGCCTGGCACAGGCAGGTCATTGATAGTCATCGAAAACCGCCACCACCACCGGTGCATCAGCCGGTCCTTTGTAAGGTAGACCGGAGATGTCTATATTCTGGATGTAGTCAAGGGCGAGGATCTGAAACGTTTTGTTCTTTCGACTCGTTAGAAAAATTATGTCATCCCTGGGGCTAACCTGGATGCCATCTATGGATTTCCCCACCGAAAGTGTGTCATTGAGTCTACCATCTCCCGAATAAATTTGAATTTCCCCCTTGTCAGTAAGAACGAAAATCCATTTCCCGCTGAAAGAGACAGCCACGTCCAGCGGTGTCTTTTCTAGCTTATATGTTCTCAGTACCTGCGATTCCACCGAAGCATCACTGTGACCAAAGAAAGTGAATACAATGAACGATATCGCGAGGAAAAAACCATATGTATTTCTCATGAGAAGTTCTCCCTTCTGTTTCCCCTACTGATGTACACGATCACACTCGGTAAGTGCTCAACGGCTATTTGGGCAACGAGGATCGTTGGCTCCCTATCTCTGGGGACTTGCGGGTGAGCCTGAACACACCATTGGCCGCTCGCACATTAACACAACCGAGCGGGGACAGTCAAAATAGATTTGTTGTTGGCAAGACACCCAGGATGCACCGGGGCTAATCCCTTTGCGGGTAAGATGGTACCTGAAGACCGGGCGGTTGAGGTCCACCTGTACCGGGCTGCAGGGGGCTTCACGGTTTGCCCACGGGGGTGATGGCGGCGAGATGACAGCCAGAGGGAGAGTTATGTGTTCTTACGAAGGTTCGGGTAAAGCTTCTTTACACAGTCCGGGCAAATACTGTGAGTGAAATCGGCCTCAGAACGATCCCGAATGTACACCTCCAGTTGATTCCAGTACCCTTTATCATCACGTATGTTCTTACAGGAAGCACAGATGGGCAGTAAGCCGCTCAGCGTCTTCACCTGGGCGAGAGCCTGTTGCAGTTCGAGAATCAGATCCTCTTGCCGTTTCATTAATGCTCGGAGGTGAAGGTGGGTGCGAACACGGGCACATACTTCTTCTTGGCGAAAAGGTTTAGAGATATAATCCACTCCACCGCAAAGAAACCCTTGATCGATGTCTTCAGTTTCCTTGCTAACGGTGAGGAAGACTACCGGGATATCATGAGTTAGATCACTTTTCTTGAGTTGACGGCATGTCTCGAAACCATCCATACCGCTCATCCGGATGTCGAGTAAAATGAGATCGGGCAGAAGGCTCTCGGCCATTTGGAGCGCCTCTTCACCACTCGATGCCGTTGCCAAAGTAAAACCTTCAGACTCCAGTGCTACGGCTAAGGCATTAAGATTTTCGGGAAGATCGTCTACAAGGAGAATCTTCATTCCGGTCAGGCTCAACGCATCACTGTTCTCCATGGGTGCTCCTCAACGTATCTTCAATGGTTCTGTGGTTGGTCTACAGATGCCTCTCTCTTTCAGGTACGGGTTGTCGCTGCCCTGCCAGCATGGCAATGTCATCAGAGTGTATACTGTCAAATTGCACCCACACTGTCAAATCTCTCAGTTTGGAGAATAACCATTGTGAGCTGAATAGGGAGGATATGGCAAAGATTGCCCGGAGGAATTAGTGAAGAGATTGATTACCTGCGGATATTCAATGGCTGGACCGTTTGATTGTGAGAAAGCCAGCCGCGCACCCACGCAGGTTGTCTTACGACTGCTCGGACAGATCTATAATTAAGGTACTTAAGGTCTGCAAGAGCTCAGGAGCCACATCAAGTGACTTGAGGTGGCCCAAGGCTGCCGTGGCAATAAATTTTCGGTCCTCGCTGGAAATTCTGGTGAATTTTAACCCCATCCCCCGTGGTGAAATCTCGTCATCAGGTCCATATTTATTTGACCATACCACTTCCGCCTTGGCTTTCAGGGAACGGTTCGCATTGGGTATTTTAATGATCAATTCGGCGATTTCATTTAAGTTTAGCGGTTTTGAGCAACTGATAAAGACCCCATCGGGACCAATATTTAGCGTTACCCCCTCAATGGAGCGCTGATCGGTCTTCACCAAAACGGGCCATTTGAATTTGGCTCTCGGGTATGCTCGTCTTTCTCGATTCATTTACGACCCTCTTCCTACCAGCGTGTTATCCCTCAAAGGTCTTTTTCAATGCATTCCTTGAGCACCTTCGCCAGAGCTCTTCTAGCAAACTGCACCCGTGTAGGAACTCGTTGTTCGTGACTGAGAAACTTAGCAACAGCAGTAGAAATAAGCCAACGATCATGGTCAGCAATATTGGCAAAATGAACACCTATGATAGGGAGCGTAATCTCGTCGTCCATTATATCGGAAGTTGACCAAACCACTTGAGCGTCAACCACCAAAGAGCGCTTCAGATCGGGGATTTTGATGGTGACCTCGAAAACCTCATGCATCAGCGGCGGGCTCTGGCAGCGGATAGTGGCACCACCGGCACTGAGATTCAGCGTAACTCCCTTAATCTTCCCTTGATCGATCTTGATGGTAACTGGCCATTCGACTTTTGCTCTGGGGTAGCGACGTCTTTCATCAATGTAAGGAGCCATATCCGTGGTGCCTTACTCAATGGACTCTTCCTCTCGCCTGTCTGTAGTATCCGCTTGGAGCTGATCCAGGACCAGAGTTGAGATTACTTCGCGGTCAGTATTGGCAATCTTGGTAAATCGAACCCCCATGCCACGCGGTTCGTGCTCGCTATCGGGGCTGGAAGGATTTGACCAGATCACTTCCGCAGTGGCTTTCACCCGAGGACAGAGAAGAGAGACGCTGATGGACAGCTCAAAAGTTTCCTTGGGCTTTAGGGGCTGGCGACAACGGATGAAAGCTCCACTGTAACTAACATCTTTTGTTTCACCCGCCATGAATCCTCGAGCACTTTTCATGACAACGGGCCAACTCACTAGAGCTCTTGGGTGTTGGCGTCTTTCGCTCGCAGCTGGCATGTCCACGGTCAGATCTCCGAGAGCACAGCCGTTATTACTGGGTCTCAGTCCTCAAACAGACTTGGACGGCTGGCGTGAGAAATGAACCTGCTATCACTCAAGCGCGGTGATAGTCCGGTTCAAAGGGGTGCTAGCTGCAACGTCTGTGCCATATACTAGTACGCGAGAGGGTTTTTCTGGCCTCCCACCACCAAATATTCCGGTACCGTCGTTCTCTGGGTGACACCCATACCGTCATGGGGTTCAGCGAGACGCTCCAGCCTAGCGCTGCTCCTGTCAGTCTTCTCCGGGAGCTGAGGGGAACGGAAGGGTGGAGAAGGAAAAAGCCCCCCGACATTCTGGCGTGCCAGAATCGAGGGGCTGGAATGAAGCCCCCACTGACCTACTTGCAGAGAGCCTTTACGGTCTGCCGCAAAAAGCCTATGGGGGTTTAGGGCTAAAAAGCCCGTTCTGCCTATCGCGCAGAATAGAAAAATTGTTGCAATTCGTCAATCGGTAAAACCACCATTTTGCTGCGGTCAACGAAAAAAACCCCCACCGGCCATGTGCCGATGGGGGTTCGAGGGGAGGAGCTTTTATGACGAGAGCGATATGCTCACCTTGCTGCCACTGCCACCCGTGTCCGCATTTCTATTTCCGTCTGGCATCCTTGGTTGTCCACCTTGAGCACAATAACCGGGTGTTTGTATAAGGAAAGCCTTCTGGCCTGCAGCTTTCTCTCACTCTGGGTTAAGAGCATGGATAGAGCACCAGTTGTAATGAACACGGTGGCAAATACAATGATCAAGTTAACTGCTCTGAGTCGCATGGTATTTCGCTTCGGTTACAGTCAGTTGCCAATAAGATGCTTCCCTCTGTTGTCACCCGGTTTGTGTTGCCGGTCGCCTCATTAGAAGCAGTAAAGATACCAAAGATGCAAAAAAGGAAGAACCTACTTAAAATACGTAAACTTACTACCACTGGTTCGCAGGAAAACTGTCTGGTTATTTGGCCAAATCTGGCCAAAAGGCAAAAGACCTGTTGGCCAATTGACCACTCCCCGATCTAATCGCTGCATACCCCATCACGTCCACAGAGACTAACGACCACTCCCGACCACCATCTACCAATTGACCGGGGAGGCTGAAGTATAGTAGTCTGATAGTATTATGCCGTGCGGCCCCGAGGCGACGGGTCATCTCTATTGGGTACAGTCACGGTTGAGCGCAGACACCCCAGCCCGCAGGGGCCGAAGGGCTTCGTGTAAGAGCCTGGCAATGTCCGCGCTTTTTTTCGTAAGGAGGGAGAGATGAGCAGAAAACAGTGTTGCCTTGTGCTGATGATAGCTCTGCTCGCTGCAGTGTTCCTTGTAACGCCCGGACCTTTTGCTCAAAATGTGCGAGATGGCCACCAATGGTCACAGGCAGATATGTCTACAAAAAGGTTGATATGTATGGATCACATCAAGCAGCATGTGGGTGCAAGTGTTTGGATGAGTAGCAACCGGCGTGCAGCGGCCACCTTCTATTGTATGCAGCGAATTGACCAGTATTATGAAGAGCACCCCAAAGATGATCTCTTGGCGCAAGCTATGAGTGAGAGCGTGGAGGATGTTGCGAGATTTTTGAAGACTGGGGAGCGGGAGTAACTCTTTTCATGTATCTGTCTGGTGTTGAGCAAAGACCTCTCAGGTAACAGGACTTCATTTCTTGGCGCTAGGTGCTACCAAACACCTTCCTGAGGAGGTCCGTAGCCCGTGCCGCCGGATCGGTTCTGATCTTCTTTTCCTCTTGGCCCACCATGTAAAAGAGTCCATCCAGAGACTTTTCGGTCACGTAGCGATCGAGGTCGAGAGATTCCGTTTTTACGAAAGGAATCGACGAGTACTGCTCCATCATGTTCTTGTATGCCCGGGTGACGCCCACCTCGTTCATGCTCGCTGAGACACTGGGCGCGAAGGCACTATAGAGCTTTCCATACATTTTCTCTTTGAAGTAGTCGGTTGCGGCAGTATCGTTCCCTTTGAGGATCTTTTGAGCATCCTCGAAGGTCATCTTCTTTATGGCTTCGACAAAATAGGTCTTTGCTTGGGGGGCGGCATGTTCAGCAGCCCGGTTCATGCTGAGCACAAAATCATCAACCTGGCGCTGAAAACCAAATTTCCTCAGGGTGTCTGTAACGGTGCGTATTTTTTCCGGCATGAGAATCTTGATGGTCTCATTGCCAAAGTAGCCATCCAGTTTGGCCACGGAGCTTAACGCCTTGCCAGTACCCTGAGAGAGCGCCTCTTTGAGACCAGAGATGATGGTGCTCTCGTCGAGACTTTCCGGGGAGGTCAGGGGAATCATCTCTTTCACTTTATCCCAGAACCCTGCCTGAACGGAAGACGCCACCATTGCCAGAGCACAGAAGGTCAGGAGCACCACTGTTTTTCTCATCTGTACACCTCTTCCATTGTTCACTGTAAAACAGCCTCTCCACATTGCTTAGCTGCAGGCGATGTAAAGATAACCATTTAACACGCTCTTGTCATGATCTCACTTACCGCTGCAGTGAGCGAAAATTTCCAGATGTGTTGCGGGCCTCGCGTTGGCTACCTGGAATCAGTAACGAGGTCTGATGTGTGCTCCAAGCAATACAAAAATCCTCCCTCCCAGCTAATGTGATCTATTCTGGAACCGTAGGAATTCTTGCTCTATTACTTGGCTGATTTGACGATTTCAGTGAACTCTTTGTTTAATTGATCCCCTGACCCATCAGGCGCATAGCCAATCATCAGCAGCCAGCAATTCTTTGTCTTCATTACTGCCATCGGCGATTGGAGAAACACAGTTTGGCCTCCGGCATCAACTGCACCACGCCATAATTCCACCTTCGCATCGTAATCGTTGCTGGTTGCTATTTTTGTTGGTTTCTTGAGCATCTCTTGACCTTTAGGGTACGTTAGGGCGATGGTTTTCAAACCGCCCCTACGGACGTTGCTGTAGTTATATCGCCAACCTCGGTAGCAGATGACAGTGATTGAGGCGCCGGCGATCCTCCCAGATTTCAGCCAGCCGATAACCTCTTTTTCAAAATTGCTCGGGATACTTTGTGACACCCAGCCTGCTGGTAACGTTAAAGAGAGATACTCATGATGGAAAGCTGTTTGACCCTCACCCGTGGTATCAGCGCTCACAGAGGTCACCTCACTGACACCGGAAAGAACCTTACCGCTGTCGCGAATGCTTTGAAAGGTCTGCTCGAGCGTGCTCCCCATCTGCTTCAACGTACCCTCGCTCACTACCGATAAGAAATAAACGCCGCCTTCATGCAAAGATACGCCGCCCAAAAGGCCATAAAGCTCCACCGTGATGGAACCGTATTGAACCTTATCGGTGTAAACCCCCCAGCGGGCCATGCTGTTGTTCACGCTGAGGTCCTTAAGCTCTCCTGAGGGGACAGCATTTGGCAGCCCCGAGGATCGTAAGGCACGTACGGCTTCTCCAAATAGCTCTTCTCTGCTACTGAGGTTGGGGAAATATTGCATGATTATGCTATTGTCCCCGCCTTTGAAAACAAAAACCTCTTTATCTGTCTGGGGCTGAAGGCTCCATCCAGCCGGAAGGTCTACGGCGAAATGTTTATCAGGATCTTCAAAAGTATTCACCGCATACGCACTACCACCTGACAAGAAAACAGTGATGAGAACCAGCAAACAACACGCATACCAATGCGAGTAGAGTATTTTCTTCATGGCAGTACTCCTCTCATTTGACGTTGTCTCCGTTCCACATGGACTCAGACTCCACAGCAATGGAGAGGGCAATCTTCTGCAGCTGTGCTGCGGGTTGTTTCCATTACGCTGCCTTGTGGGACATCTTTCCCAGTCTGAGAATGTTCGCAAGCGGTGTTCCCTCAAGGGCGCATGTGAGGTCCTTAATGGCGCAGAGGGAATTCAGTTGAACATTGACCTGCTCTATTGGAAGGTTTGGCTGGAATAAGGTTTCCCAGAGAAAACAGCGCTTTCGCTCAAATTACGTCTTCCGAAATACTTCTGTCAATGCAAAAAACTCTTCGCTGTCATTTGTGGCAAAGGGCAACCACCCACGGCGATTTTTGCTGAGTTAACGAGAGGCATACTACAGGAACAGGAGAGTATAGAGAACATCTCATTCCCGGGAGGAGAAATTTGGGGCGTACCGTAATGTACGGGCAGGCTCTGCATGTTGCGGCCTCAGATGGGCAGATTGAAGATTCACACAGACAGAGAAGAGAGTGATTTTCCCCTGGCCCGGCGGCTCTATGTTTCTGTGGTTGGAAAATCCATGTATCGGTCTCTGCTATCGGTAGTCTGCGGAGCTTGGGGTATAGGTGTATTGCAAATTCCGAAATACGGTTATTACCTTAGCTTCGCCGAAGAACTTGAGGGCTGGGATATTCCCGAAGCACCGTATATTGTCAGCCTTCGCCAGCTCC
>CAYFXH010000028.1:0-2250 GCA_964346905.1 uncultured Desulfobacteraceae bacterium
GCTGATCTTGAGATGGACTCAGGGGATGTGAGTGAGGAGGTTGCTGCAGAGGAGGCGGCTCCTGCTTCTGAGGAGGAACTTCCCGAAGATCTTTTTGCTGATCTTGAGATGGACTCAGGGGATGTGAGTGAGGAGGTTGCTGCAGAGGAGGCGGCTCCTGCTTCTGAGGAGGAACTTCCCGAAGATCTTTTTGCTGATCTTGAGATGGACTCAGGGGATGTGAGTGAGGAGGTTGCTGCAGAGGAGGCGGCTCCTGCTTCTGAGGAGGAACTTCCCGAAGATCTTTTTGCTGATCTTGAGATGGACTCAGGGGATGTGAGTGAGGAGGTTGCTGCAGAGGAGGTGGCTCCAGCCTTTGAGGAAGACGAGGATGTTGCCGCCGCGGAACTGGTCCCTGATTCTGAAGAGGAGGTTGTTGCTGTGGAAGCGATACCGGATACCTCCGAGGAGATTGCAGCTCTCGTTAGTGCCCAGGTAGAGGAGGTGGTGACTCGTCTGGTGGACGAGCGCTTGCCCTCCATTGTCGAGCGTACGATTGCCCAGGAGATTGAAAAGCTTAAAAAGATTTTGGACTCGGGAGAATGATTGCACCCCGCGGTTGTTGGCGGGTTATGAATGGGGGTTATCTGCATAATCCCCATTTTCTTTTGCTCAAGGCGTCAGTTGTCGGTTGTCAGTTTTCGCTAGCAAATATAGTATTAGTAGTTGGTCGTTGCAAAACTGACCACATCAGCTCGTGTGGCAGAATCGCCACTGACAACGGATAACTGACTAGGACCAACCTAAGGGACAAGAGAATGAAGAATGTAGTGCTGCCCAAAGCCTATGAACCCGCAGAGGTGGAGGCGAAGTGGTACCAATTTTGGGAGGAGCAGGAACTGTTTCTGGCCGACGAAAAGAGCACAAAACCCGCCTATTCTATTGTGATCCCTCCGCCCAATGTAACCGGTGATTTGCACATGGGGCACGCCCTCAACAACACCCTCCAGGATATCCTCTGTCGTTATAAGAGGATGCAGGGATATGACGTACTGTGGATGCCAGGAACCGACCACGCTGGTATTGCAACCCAGAATGTAGTGGAGCGCCAGCTTGCGGAAGAGGGCGTGGATAGGCACGAGTTGGGACGAGAGAAGTTCATAGAAAGAGTGTGGGCATGGCGCGAACTCTATGGAGGGAAAATCATCAGCCAACTTAAAAGGCTGGGAGCCAGCTGTGATTGGAGTAGAGAGCGTTTCACCATGGACAAAGGTCTTTCTGAAGCCGTGCGAAGGGTTTTTGTAACACTCTACCACGAGGGTCTCATTTATAGAGGCCAACGGATTATCAACTGGTGCCCTCGCTGCATAACTGCGCTGGCCAACTTGGAAGTGGAGGCGGAAGAAAGGGCCGGACGGCTCTATCATATCCGCTACCCTTCACCGGATGGAAGTGATGGTCTGGTGGTGGTTACCACCCGTCCGGAGACTATGCTTGGAGATACCGGCGTGGCTGTACACCCGGAAGATGATCGCTACCGAGAGTTCGTTGGAAAGATGGTATTGCTACCCCTGCTGAACAGGGAGCTGCCGGTGGTTGCAGACGAATATGTCGATAGGGAGTTCGGCTCTGGGACCCTGAAGGTAACACCAGCCCATGACCCGTATGATTTCGAAATAGGTCAAAGGCACGGGCTGCCGCCGCTCAAGGTGATGGATGATCAGGGCATTATGAATGAGGAGGCCGGTCCCTATATGGGACTGGATCGGGATGCCTGTCGTGAAAAGATAGTTGCGGACCTGAAAGAACAGGGATTTCTGCTAGAAGTCGAAGACTATCAGCATCGAGTAGGACACTGTTATCGCTGTAAGACAATCATCGAACCGTCACTGTCCAAGCAATGGTTTGTATCAGTGAAGCAAATGGCCGAAGCCTCCATGGCAGCGGTACGGGAAGGAAAAACCCGCATAATTCCAGAAATGTGGGAGAGGAACTACTTTGACTGGCTAGAAAACATCGAAGACTGGTGCATCTCCCGGCAAATTTGGTGGGGACATCGTATTCCTGCTTGGTATTGTCAAGATTGCGACGAAGTCATTGTTGCCATGGAGAAGCCGAAACAGTGCGGTGGCTGCGGCAGCGACAGCTTAGTCCAAGAGAGCGACGTGCTGGATACCTGGTTCAGTTCCGCCCTTTGGCCTTTCTCCACCATGGGTTGGCCGGAGAAGACCAAAGAACTGCAAGTGTACTATCCAACCAGCACACTCATTA
>CAYFXH010000028.1:2260-10258 GCA_964346905.1 uncultured Desulfobacteraceae bacterium
GTTGGCCGGAGAAGACCAGGGAACTGGAGCGGTTCTACCCTACATCTGTGCTGGTGACAGGGTTTGACATTCTTTTCTTTTGGGTAGCGCGGATGATGATGATGGGCTTGCATTTCATGGACGACGTACCATTTCATGACGTCTACATCCACGCCCTGGTCAGGGATGCAGAGGGTCAAAAGATGAGCAAGTCCAAGGGAAATGTTATTGACCCAGTGGTTATTATGGATGACTATGGCACGGATGCCTTTCGCTTTACCCTGGCCGCTTTTGCGGCGCAGGGAAGAGACGTGCGCCTGTCCGAGGACCGGATCGAGGGGTACCGGCATTTTGTCAATAAGATATGGAATGCCAGTCGCTTCACCCTGATGAACATTCAAGGGGCTCCCTTTGATGAGCCATTACCGCAACCCCAGAAGTTGGCAGACCGCTGGGTGCTCAGCAGGTTGCAGGAGATCGTACGGCAGATCAGAGAGGCGCTGGACTCCTATCATTTCAACGATGCTGCTAGTGTGTTCTACCAGTTCACCTGGCACGAATTCTGTGACTGGTACCTCGAGCTCATCAAGCCGGCTCTCTACGGCAGCAACGAAAAAGAACGCAAAGAAACGCAGCAGATTCTCATCCATGCACACTCTATCATACTGAGGCTCCTCCATCCCATCATGCCATATGTCACCGAGGAGTTATGGCATACCCTGCCATACAGTACTGGAAGCATCATGATCGCTCCGTTTCCCGAGCCAGAACCCTCTCTGGTGGATCTTCAGGCGGAAGAAGAAATGGCAGTGGTCATGGCCGTAACCACCGCCATCCGCAACATCCGGGGTGAGATGAACATTGCCCCCGCCGCTCGGGTTGAAGCCATAGCTTTTGGTCCAGACAGGCTGACCGATCTCTTAAAGGCTCATGGCCATTATGTAAAGGATCTCGCCAAACTCTCAACGCTAGAGGTGCGGCGTGACGGGAAGCGGCCGCGACTGGCGGCTTCGGCTGTGGTCCAAGAGCTTGAGCTTTTTGTGCCGCTTGAGGGTCTCCTGGACTTCGAGGGCGAGAGCAACCGTCTCCAAAAGGAAATCAGCAAGTTGGAGCCGGAACTGGCCAGAGTGGAAAAGAAATTGGCCAACAATGAATTTCTCAACCGGGCTCCTGCCGACATTGTTGCCAAGGAAAAAAACAAACTCGAGCGGCTTGGTGGCAAACTGGAAAAGCTCCAGACGCAGCTAGAAAGACTTACGAAGCTCAGTGCCGAGGAGTAGTGCTTGCTAGCAGCTGAATTGGAAACACTGATCCGCAGGGCACTTGACGAGGACATCGGCAGTGGTGACATCACCACCAGTTGCACGGTGCCACCCGGGGCTGTGGGCAGAGGACGTATCGTTGCCAAAGAGCCACTGGTTCTGGCCGGCGGGACTGTAGCGCAACAGGTCTTTTTAGCGGTGGATAGGCTCCTGGAAGTAAATCTTCCCTTGAAAGACGGTAGCTCGGCAATGGTTGGCGATACGCTGCTGGAGGTGGCTGGCGAGCTGCCCAGTATACTCACGGCCGAGCGCACTGCCCTGAATTTTCTCCAAAGACTCTCTGGTATTGCAACGTTAACCCGGGCTTTTGTGGATAAAGTAGTCGGGGGTTCGGTCCGCATTTTAGATACCCGGAAAACCACCCCAGGATACCGTTTTCTAGAAAAGGCAGCAGTTCGAGCCGGCGGTGGTTACAATCACCGTTTCGGGCTCTACGATGGGGTGCTCATCAAGGACAACCACATAGCGGCGGCGGGGTCCATTGGACAGGCGGTGACGGCGGCGAGGACAAGCAAGTCTCACGCTCTCAGAATCGAGGTGGAAGTAGAAACCCTGGATCAATTAGCTGAGGCCATCGCAGCAGGTGCTGATGCTGCATTGTTGGACAACATGGATCTGGAAACCATGGCAGAGGCGGTGCGGCGGACCGGTGGACAAATTCCCTTGGAGGCTTCGGGAAGAATCACCCTGGACAATGTCAAGGAAGTGGCTGCTACGGGGGTTGATCTGATATCGGTGGGAGCCCTGACCCATTCAGCCCGGGCGGTTGATATGAGCATGGAGATTGAACCGACCAAATAGTCAGTTGTCCGTGGTCAGTAGTCGGTTGTCCGTGGTCAGTAGTCCGTAGTCAGAGGTAAGTTTGTTTTCTTATGGCCAGCATCAGTCAAAATCCCAAATCCCAAGCACTAAATCCTAAACAATTTTCCAATTCTCCAAATCCAAATGACCAAAACTTGTGCTCACATAAATATCACATAAATAAAGCTTTCGTTTTGAACATTGGGAAATTTGTATTTAGGATTTGTTTCGGATTTCGACCCGCCCGCCAAGCCCTGCTCGGATGGCAGGCGTGGTGGCGGGCAGGTATTCGGGTTTCAAAACTTTAATCTGTTTGGTGAGTTGTGCCCACCAAACATTTTTGAATCCGGCCTGTGGGAGCGACTTTCCAGTCGCGAACCCTTCCCATTCGGTTATAATGAATCGCGGCTAAAAGCCGCTCCCACAAAACAGCAAATACCTATTCCTCAGTTCTTGCCCAGCTCCTTTGACCTCTTAGTAGCTGCAGCCACAGCGTCCATAAGCATGCCACGCATTCCTCCACTTTCCAGGATGGCCAACCCATTGATAGCTGTGCCGCCCGGAGTGGTGATCTGATCTTTGAGAGCACCGGGATGTTCCCCACTCTCTGCTAACAGTTTCGCCGCACCCAAGGTGGTTTGCACTGCTAAGTCCCGCGCCACCGGGCGGGAGAGTCCCACCAGGACCCCAGCATCTATGAGAGCCTCCACGAATAGATAAACATAGGCAGGGCCGCTACCGCTCAGGCCGGTGACTGCATCCATATGGGTCTCATCAACTTCTACGACCACACCAACTGCCTCGAACAGTGCCCTAGCCATGGCCAGGTGTTCAGATTTGGTGTGGGTGCCGCCGGTAATGGCAGATACGCCAGCTAGAACGAGCGCCGGCGTATTGGGCATAACCCTAATAACGGGAACTGGCTTAGCAAGCCCCTGTTCAAGGGAAACAATTGGGACCCCAGCAGCAATGGAAATCAGCAAGGGCAGGTGGTCAAGGCTCGCACCTATTTCGGCAAGCACATCTCCCACTTGATGGGGTTTCACTGCAAGGACGACTACATCGGAGCCAACAGCCACTTCTCCATTGTCAGCAGATATAGACACCTGATAGGTATCCCGGAGGTGATGGAGCCGATCCTGGCTAATGTCACTGACCCTAATACGGTTGGCATCAAGAAGGCCTGATTGCAACAGCCCCTTGATAAGGGCTTCACCCATAATTCCCCCGCCGATAAATCCTATTGTCTCAGAGGCAACCATAACAGTCTCCCTCTTTTCATAAAAGATATCAATTGTACCGCAACCCAAGTGGTTGCCGCGAGTTGAAGTAAATATGAGCAAGTTTCATTTCAAGTACGAAAATTGCAGTATCTTCAAGGAACGGTTGCCAATAAATGGTCAACGGTGAGCAATACATGAGTGCGGCCAATTGTCAACCAGGTGGATCATTATCAGAAAAGGCTGAAAAAATGTCAATGCGTCCTGGGGATTCGAATGGGGATCTAACCTTTATCTTCTTGAAAATAAGGGATTTTTCTTGACACACTGCGGAAATCACGGTAAGGTTGCTCGTGCAAATCGCAAGAAAGCAGGAAAACGTGGATGTTTATATTTGGCAATTTGCTGAGAGCGCTGGCGACCGTTATCCATTATGTGCTCAATATATATATGTGGATTATAATAGCCAGAGCAGTCATATCCTGGGTCAATCCGGATCCGTACAATCCCATCGTCCGTGTTCTCTACAGTGTGACCGACCCAGTCTTATTGGCAATTAGACGCCGTTTACCCCTAAGTTTTGGAGGTATAGACTTTTCGCCCATTGTTGTGATTCTGGCCATAATTTTCTTGGAACAGTTCCTAGTTGCTTCTCTCTTAGGTCTGGCCAGGTCCATTGGCCCATGATATTTGGACGCCATTACCAGTCACAATCTAACAGCCAACTAACAGGAGAAACCAATGCTACTTAGCCCTCTCGAGATTCAGCAGAGACAGTTTCGCGTCCGATTCTTTCGGGGTCTGGATGCCAGGGAGGTGGAGTCGTTCCTGCAAAAAGTTGCCGAGCAGATGAGCGCATTGCTGAAGGATATTGACGAGTTGAAGGCGGGACTGGAAGAAAAACAACGGCAACTCGGCGAACACCGTGATCGGGAACAAACTCTGAAAAACACGCTCATTAGTGCTCAGAAGACGGTGGAGCAGATGAAGGTCAACGCCCAGAAGGAGTCAAAGCTTCTGGTTTCGGAAGCTGAGGTCAAAGCAGAGCGTATTCTGAACAATGCACACAGCCGTCTAGCCCAGATTCACGAGGACATTGCCGAACTCAAGAGGCAGAGGACTCAATTTGAGGCGAAGCTGCGCGCCACTATTGAAACGTACAAGAAGATGTTGGACATGCAGAAAGAAGAGGAAGCCGAGGTGGAAGACCTGGAAAGCAAGGTGAAATTTTTCAAGAAACCCTGATAGACCTCTACGGTTTTGCTCCTTTTGTCAGCTTGCAGCACTCAGCAATCAGCCTGCAAACTCGTTTACAGCATGAATCCCTGCGAGCTGGCCGCTGAAGGCTTACTGCTTACCCCTTATATCAGTCTTCCCTTCCAATCAGGATACAGTCAGGCTGACCCTATAAGGTCAGCGGCTTGCCTTTCTCCCCACTGATAGGGGTTGGCCTCATGGTCAGAAGAGTTGCGACGAAATGGAACTGCTCCGTACAACTGCTGAGATGACAAGCTGGCGGGAAGAGCGCTGGCGTGAAGGCCAGATTGTCGGTTTCGTTCCCACCATGGGTTATCTGCACCGGGGCCATTTGGCTCTGGTGGAAGAGGCGCTGCGGCTGGCTAATCAGGTAGTAGTGAGCATATTTGTTAATCCAACCCAGTTTAGCCCCGGCGAAGATTTAGAAGAATATCCCCGTAACCTGGAGCGGGACTTAGAGCTCTGCCGTGAACTCGGGGTGCACGCGGTCTTTGCTCCAGATACAGCAGAGATGTACCCAGAGGGATTTCAGACCCGGGTGGAGGTGGAGCGACTCACCCAGAATCTCTGCGGCCTCCACCGAGCTGATTTTTTTTCAGGTGTGGCATTGGTGGTAACCAAGTTGTTTTGCGCGGTTCGACCTCATCTGGCAGTTTTCGGAGAAAAGGATTTTCAACAGCTTGTTGTGGTCAAGCGCCTCAGCCGGGATCTGAATCTAGGGGTGGAGATCGTGGCACACCCCACTGTCCGAGAATCCGACGGCCTGGCTATGAGTAGCCGCAACACCTATCTTTCAGATGAAGAGAGACGATCGGCGTTGTCGTTGTCACGCTCCCTCTTGGCTGCCCGTAAGCTGGTGGCAGAAGGCGAGCGGAAGGTGGATGTCTTGGTGGCACGAGCAACAGAGATGATCGAGACGGAGCCTCACACCCGAATCCAGTATGTCCAAGTGGTGGATGAAGAAACTATGACTGATCTCGCCGAGGTGACTCCCCGCGCGGTGATGGCAATGGCGGTTTTCGTCGGTGAGGCTCGGTTGATCGATAACATGCGGCTATGGCCAGATTAAATACAGCTGGCAGGCTTTAGATTGTGGATTTCGGATTTCGGATTTCGGATTTCGGATTTCGGATTGCGGATTGCGGATTTGGGAAAGCAGCGGGCAGCGGGTACAATTATCATTTCACATTTCGCATTTCGCATTTGGCATCTCAACTAACACTCATTACAAGTGTCACATTTAAATGAGCAATGAGAAATGATAAATGAGAAATGCGAAATGTTCTACTTTTCACTCCAAAAAATACGTGCCTCCCAAAATAATATAATTATAACTACCAGCCTTACTGTGGAAAACCAGAGTGTCTACCTATGTACGCGATAGTGAACAAGGAGTTATCCTCAGGGTGCACGTGCAGCCCCGGGCATCTCGGGATGAGGTGGTGGGCCTGCATGGTGATGCCCTCAAGATCCGCATAACCGCAGCGCCAGCGGCAGGTGCGGCGAACAAGCACCTGCTAATCTTTCTGGCCCAGAAGCTCAGGGTCCCAAAGAGCCAAATCTCCATTCACTCGGGCGCGACCTCCCGGGCCAAGTCCATTGCTATCAAGGGTATATCGGCCGCTGAGGTACGCGATCGGCTCGGCTGAAACCATGATCAAGTGATTGTTGGCACTTGTTCTGCTCTTCGCCTTGTGGTAATAGGTGCGGGAGCAGGAGAGATCACCATGCGAGACAAAAAGGAACACATCCAGGTCAAATGCCCCATCTGTAAACGAACTCAAATCGTCTATATCCCCCAGGAAGAAGTCCCCAAGTGTCCCAATCGCAGGATGCAGATGAACATCGAAGAGCTTTTGGATGAGGGCAAATCTTATTGAGAGCTCACCAATCCGGGTTGATGTATTTGCTGGGTTGTGAGCAGGTAATTATAAATGTTCCATAATCACTGGAGGTGAAGTATGAGGAAATCGATCAAGTTAATTGGGTTATTTCTAGCTCTATCATTTTTGTCTTATATGGTTGGCTGCCAGCAACAACCGCAGCAGCCTCAGAAAGCGGCCCCAGTAGAAGTAAATGCCCGAATGGATTTGGTAGAGCGATCTACGCTGGAGGAGATCCTGAAGCGGGGTGAGCTTCGGGTTGGTTTTGAGTCGGGCTACATGCCTTTTGAGATGACGGACAAAAAAGGCGATTTCGTAGGCTTCGATATCGACATGGCCAAAGAGATGGCCAAGGCCATGGGAGTCAAGTTTGTCCCGGTGAACACGGCCTGGGATGGGATCATCCCCGCTCTGAACACCAAAAAGTTCGACATAATCATGAGCGGCATGACCATCACCCAGGAGCGGAACCTGAAGATCAACTTCGCCGACCCTTACATTATCGTGGGGCAGACAATCCTGCTGGCTAAGAAGCACGAAGGCGAGGTGAAATCCTACAAGGACTTGAACAATAGCAAGTACACCATAACCTCTAAACTAGGCACCACTGGGGAGATGGCGGTAAAGCGACTCATGCCTAAAGCTAATTACAAGTCCTTTGAGACCGAGCCCGAGGCCGCTCTGGAGGTGGTCAACGGCAAGGCCGACGCTTTTGTCTATGATCTGCCCTATTGCGTGGTCTTCAATGCCCAACAGGGCAAGGGCAAGCTGGTGTTTCTGGACAAGCCGTTCACCTTTGAGCCACTGGCCTGGGCCATCAACAAAGGTGATCCAGATTTTATGAACTGGCTCAACAACTTCCTCAGACAGGTCAAGAACGACGGTCGTTACGATCTCATTTACAACAAGTGGATCGTCGGGACGGAATGGATCGCACAGGTTCAGCAATAGACAAAATGAAACGGCTAGGTTTAGCACCACTGAATGAACTGAATTATCTAGGGGGGCCGGCGGTCAATACCTGACTGCCGAGCCCCGATTTTGTCAGGTAGCGGTTTTCCAGCCGCAATCCCACCTCGAGTGCCTCAGGCAACGTGTCGATTGATGAGCAATTGTCTATCGACGCAAATGGCGGAAGAGAATCTACCCAGGAAAAAAACAGTGGCAAAGAGCGATTTTTCCGTAACTGATTATCTCCGGACCCGGGGTTGGCGCCATATCTCAATTGTCCTCTTCTTTGTGATGATTGGTGCAGTGGTCGGTGGAACCTACTTTGCCACCCAAAAGGTGGAGTATGTCTGGCGCTGGTACCGGGTACCGCAGTACTTTTATTATAAAGACAAAGTTGAGACCAGAGCGGAGATAGAGGGCGAGGTGGCAGCCCTGGTCTCAAAGGGTGACCAGGTGGAAGTCACAGTCCGAGGGGATGGCGAGGAGGAGGTCTATCCGGTTCCGGCAGAATCGGTGCGAGTAAGCGAAGGGGATTTCATCTACCCTGGCGATGTCCAATGGATGACCGCTGGAAGTGGAATCATC
>CAYFXH010000028.1:10268-25939 GCA_964346905.1 uncultured Desulfobacteraceae bacterium
TGGCGATGTCCTGGGGTCCCACCAGGAATGGAAAGTGGGCATTCTTGTAATAGGCCTCTGGATTACCCTGAAAGTCAGTATCGTTGCAGTGTTACTGGGTATCGTTATAGGCCTTTTTACCGGATTGGCTAGGATTTCCGCCAATCCCGCCCTGCGGTGGACGGCTATCACCTACATCGAACTGATCCGGGGTTCTCCTCTGCTGGTGCAGATCTTTATCTGGTATTTCGTCCTGGGTACCATGATCAACACCATAATGGCGCAACAGGGAATGACCCAGCTGTCGCCCCTCTGGTTCGGAGTGGCAGCCCTGGCAGTTTTTGCTGGAGCTTACGTGGCAGAGATCGTCCGAGCCGGTATCCAGTCCATCCACTTTGGACAGATGGAGGCCGCCCGTTCCCTGGGTATGACCTATCCCCAGGCCATGCGTCACATTATCCTACCCCAGGCTTTCCGGCGGATTCTACCGCCTCTGGCAGGGCAGTTTATCAGTCTGATCAAAGACTCATCGCTTTTGGGAATCATTGCTATTCGTGAGCTTACCAAGGCAACCAGGGAGGTGGTCACCACTAGCTTGCAGCCCTTCGAACTCTGGTTCATCTGCGCCATACTCTACCTGGTGCTGACCTTTTCCCTGTCCATGTTCGTGCAATATCTTGAAAGGAGGACTGCAATCGGTGGTTAGGGCGGAAAACGTTTACAAGACCTTCTATACCACCCACAAGGTTGAGGCCCTGGTGGATGTTTCCTGCCGCGTTGATAAAGGCGAGGTGGTGGTGATTATCGGTCCTTCGGGGTCGGGTAAAAGCACCCTGCTGCGCTGTCTGAACATGCTGGAGAAGGCTGACAAAGGCCATATCTACATAGACGAGATCGACATCATGGATCCCAAGACCAATATCAACAAGGTCAGGGAGGAAGTGGGTATGGTGTTCCAGTCCTTCAACCTCTTTGCTCACAAGACGGCTATGGGAAACTTGACCCTGGCCCAGACAGTGGTGCGCAAGCGCTCCAAAGCAGAGGCAGAAGAGAAGGCCATGGCCCTGCTGCGAAAGGTGGGCATTCCGGAGAAGGCAGACTCCTATCCGGACAACCTTTCCGGCGGGCAGCAGCAACGGGTCGCCATCGCCAGGGCCCTGGCAATGGACCCCAAGGTGATGCTCTTTGATGAGCCCACCTCAGCGCTGGATCCCGAGATGATCGGGGAGGTGCTGGATGTCATGAAAACTTTGGCCCGCGAAGGGATGACCATGGCGGTTGTCACCCATGAGATGGGCTTTGCCCGGGAGGTGGCAGATCAGGTCATCTTTATGGACGAAGGCCAGATTGTCGAGGTGGGCACGCCGGAGCACTTCTTTAAAGATCCCACCCACGAGCGCACCAAGCTATTCTTAAGTCAGATTCTCTAACATCAGGGTGCAAGGTACAAGGTGCAAGGTACAGGGCCCGGAACCCTATACCTTACGCCTTAAGCCGCAATGTTTCTCGACTCTTGGTATAAATACTTAATAGACTCTTACTGCTGACTCCCACTAGTTTAAAAACACCTGCCGATAATTACTGATTGATTCCATCACCTGACCGGCACCACGGGTCACTGTGGTCAGGGGGTCTTCTTCAACATGCACCGGGAGTTGCAGTGTGTCTCTCAACAGCGTGTCCAATCCTCTGAGAAGGGCACCGCCTCCTGCCAACCAGACACCATTGTGACTGATGTCTGCGGCAAGTTCTGGCGGTGTTTTTTCGAAAGTCCGTTTAATACTTTCAATTATGACATTGACCGGTTCTGTCAGGGCGCGCCTGACTTCCTCATCGTTCACCTGGAATGATCTGGGTATGCCCGTGAGGATCTCCTTCCCCGCAACATCTGTGGTTATCGACTGCGGAAGTGGGCAGGCAGAACCGATTTCCAGCTTAATCCTCTCCGCCTCATTTTCCCCAATGGTGATCTGGTGGTGGTTCTGGACGTAGCGGATTATGGCTTCGTTGGCTTCGTCGCCGGCCACTCGCACTGATTCTGAATAGGCCACGGCTGAGAGCGAGATCACTGCCACCTCGGTGGTGCCACCACCTATATCCACGACCATGTTGCCCATGGGTTTGCTGATGGGCAGGCCGGTACCGATGGCAGCCGCCATGGGTTCCTCGATTAGATTCACCTGGCGTGCGCCTGCTTGTTCGGCTGATTCGATAACCGCGCGCTTTTCCACCTGGGTAATACCAGTGGGTACTGCCACTATGAGCCGTGGCCGAAAGAAAAAAGTGCGTCTCTGGACCTTTTTCAGAAAGTATTTGATCATTACACTGGTCACTTCAAAGTCGGCAATTACTCCGTCTTTCATGGGGCGGATGGCCACAATTTTTTGCGGAGTGCGACCGAGATACTCTTTGGCCTCACTTCCCACAGCGACAACCCGGCCCGTGTCGCGGCTCAGGGCCACCACCGAAGGTTCGTTGAGCACAATTCCCTCACCCTTTACGTAAATAAGGGTGTTGGCTGTGCCGAGATCCATTGCCATGTCCTTGGTGAAAAATCCAACAACTCCGGACAACCACTTCATAGCCATCTACCTGCCAGGAACTGCTTTTTGCTGTGAGTTAGATGTTCGGTCGGTTAGGGCCTGAAAAGCCATGGTCCAAAGTTCATCCGAGACAGCCGCATCTTGGGGATACAGGGCAAAACCAAAATGGGCCTCCAGCATGCGCGGCCCATCCATGGGTGGCAGGACTTCCTGGTCTAGAACGGAAGTTATGGCCACCAGTTGATCACGTATCTCTCTCTCCGTTTCATTCTCAAACAAAATACCGAAGCGGGCTGGATCGAGAGAGCCCAAGAGCTGATTTCCTCTCAGCCGCTTAAGCACGGTCTCGGCGATGCGTTGGCGCAAGGCTGCCAGGTCTGGCAAAGCTACTTTGGTGTTCAAAGCCTCGTATCCCGCGATGGCAATGATGCCCAACCCAAGGCTAACGCCGGCTTCTCGGCAGCGTTGCAGTCGTTTCTTGAGGACCCGATCAAAAGCCGCGGCATTGCACACCTCAGTGATGGGATCCAAATTGCGAACGAGGGCCAGTTCGCGTTTCAGGGTGAAATTTTGTAGGACGAGCGTGGCTCGCCTCACTACAGCGGTGATCGCACTTATCTCTTCTTTGTTCCAGCTAGCCTCGGTGTGGCGGATAAAGGCAATGACGCCTCCCACTTCATCCGGTTCCCAGGCGAGAGGCATACCAATCAACCCACCTATCTTACCGATGCCGTCTTTAGGACCAAAGAGGAAAGGAATACGAGTGCGGGAGCGAAACTTGGGAATAATAAGGGTCTTGCGGTTCTGAAAGATCCAGCCCATTATGCCCTCATCGGCTGGCCGGGAACTTTTTAGCAGTGCGGCAGGCACATCGCCCGAGGCAGCAATGGGTTGTAAAAACGTTCCTTCCTTGACTGGCACAGCAACCAGACCAGCGTCGGCCCCCAGGTATGGACAAGCAGAATCCAGCAAGCGAGTGAGATAAGGAACCGGATCATCAGTGTCAGCCGGCAGGGCATCGGCCCGGTGCCACAAGGCCAAGAGCTGGCGCAGGAGTTGGTTCCGGTGGCTCGTGCGTTCAGCACTCAGGGCGTTGCCGATGACGGTGACAAAGCCTGAAAGGAGTTTTTGGTCCTTGTTGGTAAAAACGTACTGACGTTTGCTGTCCACACAGAGCACGCCTCTGCGCTTTTCCAGGGGCACTGCCAAGAAAGATTTGATGTTCTCGTCACTCTTGTAGTAGGGGAGGGTCTTGGTGTCGCGGTCGAAGTGATCGATGGTAAGTGATTGATTGTTTTTTGCCACCCAACCGATCAGGCCCGCATCCTCGGGTGAAAGTTGCGCGTTGGGGACAATATGCTTGCTGAGGCTATGAAATGCTCTGAGGACAAGCTGTCTGTTGCCATCATCCCAGACAAAGACAGCTGCCGTGTATGCATCTAAACAGTTACTCAAGAGAGCGGTGATGTCATTGAGTTCGCGTTCAACTGACATTTTGACCTGCAGGCGGGCAATGGAAGAATATCAGAGAAGCGTATTCGGTAGCCATGCCTGTTCGGGAAACTAGTTGGCAGAGATTAGACGAGATTACTAATTGTTACCAGGTGTTATCTCATTAAGATCCGGTCCATGAATAGCCTATTTAGGAAGTTGTGTCAACCATTAATGGCTCACTCCGTTCGCCGCAGGGTGCATAGAGCCTAGCGCATGGCGCAGAAATGCAGGGTTGGCGTCGTTCACCAAGAAAACTTGTAAAAGGTTACTAAATACGATAAATGGGGGGATAAAGGAGGGCAGTAAATGGCCAAGATTCGCGTGATGTCTGAGGCTCTGGCTAACAAAATCGCAGCCGGTGAGGTGGTGGAAAGACCGGCTTCGGTGGTTAAAGAACTTGTGGAGAATGCCATAGACGCGGAGGCTGGTCAGATTGCGGTGGAACTGCAAGGATCAGGCTGCCGCACCATTCGGGTGGTAGACAATGGTACCGGTATGGAAGAGGATGACGTTCTTCTGGCCCTTGAGCGGCATGCCACCAGCAAGATTGCACGCGATGCAGACCTGGAAGCCATTCAAACCCTTGGATTTCGTGGTGAAGCCCTGCCGAGTCTGGCGTCGGTATCCAGGTTCGAACTCAAGAGCAGAACGAGAGAATCAACAGTAGGTACCTGCATACGAGTCGCCGCCGGGGTGGTCAAAGAGGTCAACCAGTGCGGCTGTCCGCCTGGGACCCAAGTGTGGGTTCGCGATCTCTTTTTCAACCAGCCAGCACGACGCAAGTTTCTTAAAAGGGAGCAGACCGAGTTTGGTCATGTGGTGGATATGCTCACCAGGCTGGCCCTGGGCCGACCGGAGATCCATTTCTCCCTTCGCCAGAGAAACCGCCAAACCCTCGATTGGCCGGCGGCCAAAAATTTGCAGCAGCGGCTGGCACAGGTCTTTCCCAAGGGCAATACGCACACCTGGCTGGCTTTATCGCACCGACAAGGTCCATTCAGGATTGGAGGATATCTGAGCCCGCCAGAACTCCATAGGTCCAACAGCCGCATGCTTTTTCTCTACGTCAATGGAAGAGCGGTTCGGGATCGACTCCTTCGGTTTGCGCTATTGGAGGCTTATCGAACCTTGCTCCCAAAGAGTCACTATCCCCTGGGGGTGGTTTTCCTGGAACTACCTGCCGAGTTCGTGGATGTAAACGTGCACCCAACCAAGGCGGAAGTGCGGTTTCAAAACACTCAGGCTCTTTGTAAAGCGGTTACTGGTGCGGCGAGAGCAACGCTGGCTGGCATGGAAAGGCAACGATGGACACGACCGTTGGCTGTGAGCCATGGGCTGGGACCAAGTGAGGCCCCGATTCAACCACCACTGGAACCTCTCTTGGGGGAAGAGCCGCGAGTCGGCGAACCGCGGCTTGCGACCTATGAGCCGCAGCAGCCAACCCGGGCAGAGCCCCCAGCAGACGCGGGAGTTACCTGGACTGCTGACCAGCATCAAAGGAATCTTGGGACGCTTTTTGGCGAACTAACCGTAGTGGGGCAACTGCATAACACCTATATACTGTGTGAGGCAGCGGATGGTTTGATACTCATTGATCAACATGCGGCTCACGAGCGTGTGTTCTTTGAAATTTTTCGTAAACAGGCGGCTGGGGGCCAGCTGGACAGTCAAATTCTAATGGTTCCAGAGACCATAGAGGTTACTGCTGAAGAGGCTGCCTGGTTGGAGGACTCACTGCCGTTATTCGACAGATTGGGATTCGGACTGGAACCATTCGGCAGCAATACCTTTGTGGTACGGGCGGTGCCTTCGGCGGCGTTACGGCAAAAGCCGCTCAGACTACTCCTAGAACTCGTGGCTGCTGGATGCGAGGGGGCAAGTGAACCGACGCCAGAAGCTGTGCTTGAGAAGCTGATGCAATCAATGTCCTGCCGGATTGCCATCAAGGCCGGGCAGCGGTTGGGAAGCGATGAGATGGTGGCACTGCTGCAACAGCTCGACGGATTGGATCACTGTTCCACGTGCCCGCATGGTCGCCCGCTTTGGTGGAAGCTTACCGTGAGTGAGGTTGAACGGATGTTTGGCAGAACCTGAGCAGGGCATGGGGCATGGAGCATGGAGCAGAGGACGGAAGACAGAGGCAGAGTGGAACGACACGGAGATGGGGTGAGACGGAGACACGGAGATTTTGATTTGTGGATTTGGGAATTAGAGAATTCGTCAAATTGTCAACTAGTTGATTAGTTGATTTTCGCTCGACCGTTAGGCCGAATTAACGATTTAACTAATTTTCGATTTGACGAATCAACAACTGGCCAAACCGGCTAAACTGGCTAAACCGATGCTGGATGGACTGGAAGGTAGATGGGTGCCGAGCGACCACGTGTAATAGCCGTGATGGGACCCACCGCGGTGGGAAAGACCGGGCTCGCCCTACAACTGGCTAAGGATTGCGGGGCCGAGATTGTCAGTGCAGATTCAATGCAGATCTACCGGTTTATGGAGATCGGTACCGCCAAACCATCGGCTGCGGACAGGGCAGAAGCAGTCCACCATCTCCTGGACATCGTCAATCCTGACGAAATCTTTGATGCGAACCGCTTCAGCCGGTTGGCCAGGGAGGTGATTGAGAATCTGGCTCGGCAGGGGAAGCCAGCCATTGTGGTGGGTGGCACCGGCCTTTACCTTAAAGCGATCTTTCATGGGCTTTTTCCAGAAGCCCCTTCAAACCAGGAGCGAAGACAACGCTTGCGCCACGAGGCGGAGCAAGATGGGGGTATGGGCCTCTACCAAAGGCTTACTCAGGTGGATCCTGTCACAGCCCAGCGGCTCCATCCTCACGATCTATTTCGGATTATCCGAGCCCTAGAGGTCTGGGAATCCAGTGGCAAGCCTTTGTCTGCCCTCCACCAAGAGCACAACTTTAGGGAGCGACCATTCCTCACCCTGAAAATTGGCCTGCGACGTCCCCGTTCCGAACTGTATGAGCTGATCAATAGTCGAGTGGACGAAATGATGGCACAGGGTTTTTTGGAGGAGGTCAGAGGGTTGTTGAGCCGCGGCTATGGATCGCACCTCAAAAGCATGCAGGCATTGGGTTACCGGCACATGGTGCAACACCTATTGAACAGGGTCGAGCTCGCCGAGGCAGTGCGGACCATGAAGCGGGATACCCGCCGCTACGCCAAGAGACAGATGACGTGGTTTCGCGGGGATCAAGAGATTCACTGGTTTCACCCGAAAGAGGTGCAAGATGTCGGCAGACTGGCCCGGCAGTTTTTGGAGGAGCCTAACTACAGTGGGCACTAATTATGTAAGACTCAACCGGTTATTCGCACGATTGTTGCACCTCTGTTCACCCTGATCGCTCCTGGTGATTTGTCTCCAGTCTCAGGTCACAGTTCAGGTGCTTAATCCTGAGGGTTTAGTGCTTGCTGCGCGCAGCGCTATGGGCTTGGACAAAAGAGTTGACAAAACCCCTGAGTATCTATACAAACTGGCTAGTTAAATTGAGATTTAGCATACTTGCACGACAGTATCATCAGAGCATAGATGGTGGTTTTATATGGCACTGAAGGGAAATATTGAGACCTTCTATCTCTCCAGCATCCTCCAGTTGCTCGCCGGAGATAAGAAAACTGGTATTCTCACCATCGCCGACAAGGGGAGAATAGTACGCGTCTACATCAAGAACGGCAACATCGTCTATGCTATCGGCACCCAGAAAGAGGTAAGACTGGGTTATCTCCTTCGTACCAAAGGTATCATTTCGGCTGAGGAACTTCAAAAGGCGCTTACTCTCGCCAAGCAGAGGAAAGAGCGGCTGGGGAAAATCTTGGTGGAGAAGGGCTATATCTCCTCTGAAACTCTAAAGAAGTTTATTCATCAACAAGTGCGAGACATCCTCTACGATTTGTTTTTATGGAAGCGGGGAGACTTTGAATATAAGGATCAAGAGCTCAACCTGGATGAGGAGTTTGTCACTGAGTTAAATCACATGGAGGTCATCCTGGAAGGTACTCGCCGGGTGGATGAATGGGAAATTCTCAGGAAAAATATTCCGCATCCCCAGATGGTTTTCAGGATCAACAAAAATGTGGAGAAACGGCGAGACAACGTGAACCTTACGGCTAATGAGTGGCGCATCATCTCCCTGGTTGACGGCAAGCGGACGGTGCAGCAAATAGTTGCTGACAGTGGTCATGATGAGTTTGTTGTGTACCGCATGATCAACTCTCTGATTTCTTCAGGACTTATCGAAAAGAGCGAGGGCGTCGCTATTGCTCCTCCCAGCGGCAAAAACGAAGCTCCAGCTATCATCCAGATTTACCACCAAGTGTTGCTGAATATGCTGAGGCTTATGGAAAAGGCGGTGGGTAAGCGTGCTTACAGTCTTATGGAAGAGGCCAAAGCTCAGGTGCCGGCCAAGCACTCTGGGTTACTGCGTACCTACGATTGCCAGCGCGATGCCAAGAGTAACATCAAACTGATTCTCGAGGCTTCACCTGGTTCCCCTCCGAGCAACGAGGCACTCGTCAATGCCTTCAATGTCTGGATTCTCGCCATCCTCCACAAGCAGAAAGGGGTCCTCAACGAGCAGGCCATGGCGGTGAGTCTCCAAGAGTTAAGCAGATCGGACGCCAAATGGCAAAAATATCCTGGCAAGTCCGAACTCAAAGGGGCAATTCACGGCTCTATAATTCAGACAGTGGAGCAATTTCAACGAGAATGGGGCAAGGCAGTGAAGGGCAAGGACAAAAGCAGCAGCATCCTCTCTTTCCTTAAGCGGAAGTAATCATTTCACATTTCACATTTCTCATTAGTCATTAGTCATTGAATCTAGGATAAGGGTCTCAGGCCACAAAACGCTGCCCACACATTCCTGAGCCTTATCCTGCAACTAGCCGAGCCAGTGGAGTAGCTTGTCACGAAATTGCCACCTACATGCCGCTCACAACACCACTGATCGAAGCACAATGAGAAATGTGAAATGATCAATGAGAAATGTGAAATGATCAATGCCTAGACGTGGATTTTTTCCAGGGCAAGATCCAGCTCGGTGGGCGTGCGCCAACGCTTTTTAGGGTCTTTGTGCAGACACTTAAGAATGGCTTCATCCAGTTTGGCAGGGATGCTGGAGATAAATACCCTCGGTGGTACCGGGTATTGCTCGTTGTGCTGTTTTTTGAAGTCCTCCGGTGATGGCCCCTCAAACGGCAGCTTCCCGGTGACCGCTCGATAGAACACGAGGCCAAAGGAGTACAGGTCTACGGCCTGCTTCATCTTGTCCGGCATTCGCACTGGAGAGCGGCTGAACAGCTCAGGCGCCATATAGGCCAGCTCGAAAGCGGAAAGTTCCTCGTAGTTCAGGGTGAAATCCAGCATGCTGCTCAGCTGGTAGACCAGCCCAAAGTCTGCGATCTGTGCTTTGGTGACATCACCCCTGACAAGCACCCGTCTGGGATTGAGGGCAAGGTGGAATATCTTCCTGAGGATATCGTCGGTACCCCGATGAGAATGGGCATAGGCTAGACCGTTGAGCAGAGCTCTGCCTAAAGGGATCGCTTCGGCCAGGGGCAAGTTGGTTTTTTCTTTAAGCAGATCATCCAGGGTGGTTTGAAAATCTTCCATGATGAAATAGTACTGCCCCTCGCTTTCGGCCACGTCCAGCACCCGAGTAATGTTGCGGTTTTCCATAGTTATCTGCTCGGTGGCCCATTTGACAGTGAAGGCCTTGACCTTGGGACCACCCGACAAGTCTGGCAGAAGGGTCTTGGCGATGCGCATGGTTCCGCTGGGAACCTCGCTGACCTTAAAAATCTGATGAATCGCGTCCTGGCCAAGTTTTTCTTGAACCTGGTACTGGCGCTTCGCGTCCACCCGGAGACGAAGGAGAGCCTGGCCCCGGGAAATGAGGGGGCCCCGAGTCTGAGTTTGCACTTTGGCACGAATTATCTCGTGATTCGGATCAATGGCAGCGGCACGCTGAAAGTAGGTTCGAGCCTGGTCGTATAAATTTTTCTTCTCATAGGCCTTTCCCAGCAGGCAATAATAAGTCAAACTTTCAACCCCAGGCTCCATGGAATCAACCCAAGAAAGCTCATCTTTCAACAACTCCAGAACGCGGTCGTAGTCCCGCTGTTTTAGCAAAGCCTCACCCAGCTCGTTAAGGGCGGTCATTTTGTAATGAGTGTCCTCCAGTATCACTTCCAGATACTCACTGGCGGCGCTGTCGAACTCGCCTGCCCGGAGAAGGTGGCGAGCAAAATTAAGCCGGATGTCAGCTCCAGCACTCCCGCTCTCCAGCATCTGCTTGTAGATGGCTGTGAGCTGCTGGGAAGCATCGGCGTTGCCTGGATCTTCCTGGAATATTTGCTCATACAGAGGCACCAGTCTGTCAATGGGAACCTGGCGTTGCTCCTCCATGCGACGCAGTGCTTTGATGGCTTTTGAAAACTGCCTCTTTTTCACATGAAGCTTGACCATATTGAGGCCATAGCGATGGCTCTCCTCGGTCAAACTCTTGACCTTGCTTGCCGCGGTTGAGTGCTTCGGGTCGTATGCTGCCAGCTCCTGGTAGAGGTTAAGGGCCTTGTCCATGTCGCCAGCGGTCTCATAGCCCATTGCCATCTGCCCCAAAACCAGATTACGGTCTGCGTCACTTAAGTCCTTGCGCCCGTAGACCTTCTCGAGAACCCGGATACCTTCCCGGTGCTGCCCCAGTTGAATATGAGCTTTGCCGATCTGTAGAGAACATTCAACTGGGTGATAGCCCAGTTTGGCGGCACGCTGAAACTCCTTGATGGCATCAGCGAAAAGGCCGATGTCCAAGAAGGCTTGGCCTCGATTGAAGGCAGCAGTCCCCTCATTATCTGGAGCGGCGACTCGCTTCTCCGGTTCGGCTTCTGGAGGATGACCGTGAAACTCGGCCTCCTGGCGGTCGATAATGGTCAACTGCTCCTGAACAAAACCACGACGGCTCTCATAGGAGCGGCGGGAGGCAGGATCGACGGCTGCTCCTTCAGGGAGACACTCCAGCTCGTTCAGGAGTTGCTGATAGATCTGGCGAGCTTCATCAAAAAGGCCCTGAGTCAGGTAAAGTTCAGCCTCATTGATCTTTTCTTGGATCTCAGCAAGGCCATCAACATTGGGCTGGTTCGTGTTCTTTGATTGCATGGTCAGAGAAGACCCCAGACATCTATCCTGCTAACACGGAGGGAGGCCGATCATACAGGCCTGTGGCGGTCTATGAGAGCACGTAGTCCGGATCAATTACGTTTATCTCAAAGTCTCCTTCGATGGTGGCTGTGCCACTCACCTCTCCCGGTAGGCCAGCTTTGCGGTAACCCTTGACGTCATAAGGCGTCCTTTGCATGACCTCATCAGTTAACAAGGCACCGTGGCGCTCACCGGTACTAAGCAGGACAATACCTCTGACGGGGGCTTGTGCCTCGGCGTCATCGCTGCCAAGGATTTCCGGACTTAGATTTATGATGGGGAACTCTATTTTTTTCAAATCTTTGACTTTCAGGTCGGCGAGTGGACCAGTGATTCCCCGTTTAATGCTGCGAAAAATCGCCTTAAAATCCTTCAGTTTCACGTAGCCTCTCTTGCGGTAACCCTTTGCCTTGCGCTTAGAGATCTTGAAGACATTGGCAACCGCCTCCGTGGGAACGCCCAGGGTGTTGGTTGCCACATCGGCAAGGTAGATGGTGGCCAGTGACGTGGGAGCTGGGCCCAGCTGCTCGGGCGGTATCTCCTCCACCAGGTCCAACAACGGTTCGTCCCCGAGGGATTCCATACTTTCTACCGGCTCCAAGTCGAACTCTGCGGTGTCCTCTCCCGTATCAGCAAGAGCTTTTCCACCAAGGCTTTGCTCCAACTTTGAAGCGGCTTTGCTGAACATTTGAACAGCACTCTGAATGGTCTTCACCTGCGAGTCAATTTCAGCATGGTCGGCGGGATCAAGGGCTGAGACCTGCTGCTGGCTTAAGTTCTGCTCCAGTTTAAGCAATGTTTCACCTAGATTTCCAGATAGCTCCTGGGCATTGGTCAGCTTGCCTTCTATGGTCTTATGCACAGCGTCAAAATGCTTCTCCACTTTCTCTAAAGTCGGCTTCCCGGCCATAGCTTTCAACAGGCGACCAAAGAAATTATGGGTCTCCTGGGTGAGTGCCGCCAAGGCATCGGACAGTCGTCTGTTCTGATCCTTGACTTCCTGGGTAAGATTCAGCAAGGGTGCAGGGATATCGGCTGGGGGTACTCCAACCGGTGGAACAATTTCCGGCTCCTCCAGCGGTGGCTCCAGAACCGGTTCTTCCTCAGGGAGTTCTTCCAGGGTTGGTTCTTCCTCGAGGAGTTCTACCAGAGGTGGTTCTTCTTCGGGAGGAGCAGGCGTTATCACCGCCTCCTCAGCGAGTTCCTCCAGAGTAGGTTCTTCCTCAGGGAGTTCTTCCAGGGCTGGTTCATCCTCGAAGAGCTCTTCCAGGGTTGGTTCTACTGGGGGAGGAGCGGCCGCTACCCGTTCTTCTGTAGGGAATTCTTCCAGTACCGGTTCCTCCTCGGGAAGTTCCTCCAATAGCGGTTCTTCTTCGATGATCTCTTCTGGTGCGGGCTTCTCTTCGGGGATTTCCTCCAGTATTGGTTCTTCTGCGGGAATTTCTTCCAGAACTGGCTCATCAGCCACCACCGGTTCAGCAACCGGTTCGGGGGTAACTGCTGGTGGCTCCTCAGTCGGCGGTGCGGCTACGACCGGCTTCAGACGCTGAATCTCTGCCTTTACCCGCCGAAACTGACCGAGTAATTTGTCCATTACTTCGCTGCGCTCGGCGTCAGTAGGCGCCGGCTCCCGGATGAAGATGTCGAGGCCACGAGTGGCTCCGTGCAGAAACTGAACGGAGATGGGTGCGGCTGAACCTTTCGCGGCACGAAGGTATTGAAGTACTCCCAGGGCCATCTTGATCACCGCCATACTATGACGGTCGTCACTGAACTTCTCACTTACGGCCTGAAGCTCTGTCTCAAAGTTTTGTATATTCTCGGTGGTAATCTCCCAATCCAGGGTGAGAAGGTTCTCCTTCAACTGAGCTAGAGGATCAACTTCTATGTCGGTGGGTGGTGGTGGAGCCGGTTCTTCAGCTACTTTTTCAGCCGGTTTTTCCGCGGGCTTTTCTGGTGGGGCTTTCTCAGCAAGTGAAGGCTCTGGTGCCTCGCCCTTCTTCACAAAAAGCTCGTCTATGGCCTTGTCAATATCGGCCTCAAGCTCTTCGGCATCAACTCCTGACAAGGGGTCGTCGGTCAAGTCCATCTGCCCCTCCTTATGGGTGCTGACGTCTCTCAGCGTTTCAAATACTCCGGCGCCCTTTAATGCACTGCCAGTGAAACAAGGGACCTGGAGGTTCGAGTTGAGATCTTGCTCCAATTCCTCCACCGAGAGTATGGGAATGTTGGAACCGCCAAGGTCTCTCTTGTTGAACTGAATCACTAGAGGGATTTCTTTGATATCGATGTTATCCTCTGCAAGATTCTGTCTCAAATTTTCAAGGCTTTCGATGTTTTTTTCCTTCTGAACCTTGAGAGAGTCCGCCACAAATACGATGCCATCCACCCCTTTGAGTACAAGTTTGCGGGTGGCGTTATACATGACCTGCCCCGGCACAGTATAGAGCTGGATCTTGATGCTCAGACCCTGGATTTTGCCTAAAGCCAAGGGGAGAAAGTCAAAAAAGAGCGTTCGATCACCCTTGGTGTCAATGGTAACCATCTTGCCGCGAACAGCTTCAGTCATGGCCTGGTGAATGTAAAGTAGGTTCGTAGTCTTGCCTCCCCGCCCGGGACCGTAATAGACGACTTTGCACTGTACTTCGTTTTTGCTCAGATCAATGAACGACACAGTTACTGCTCTCCGCCCAGAATAGGTATCAGAAGGTCAGTCACCTTTGCGGTATTCAAGCGAATCAATCCCAGAGAGACATCCTTCCCGAAGAGGGTAATGAGGATAAAGCCCTTTCCCACTTTGGTGAAGTGAATGTTCTCATTTTTTCCTTTATGGAAAAGAAGGGCGAAGTCATCTTCCCCGATGAGTCTGGCAATCTCAGCGGTTGCACCGAAATTAGCTGCGGACAGTGCGGCCAGAGCCACAACGTCGAGATTGGCGGGATCGCCGCGGTTTACAATGAGATTGCCGGAGCGGTCAACCAGCAGGACGCAATCAGCACCGGCTCGGAGAAGATCGTCATCGAGAACATTGATGATATTATCTATCGCTTCTTTGGATAAGACGAGATCCATACCCACCCCACTGTTCCCGGCTCCGAAAAAGTTCGAAGCAGCGATTTACACGTATGCTTTCAATTTCGCTACTAAAATAGGTCACGGTATCTATAGCAGCATTGCTACAAAAATGCAAATACTTTTGTCCTAAAGAATAAAAACAATTACTTACAGCCCCGAGTGCAGATAGGGAGCGAATGGGTGCGAGCTTATCCATGCAAATGTCAGACCAATATCGCCCGCATTATCCACGAACCGCCTGCTACCACCGCAGATATGGCCGTCCCTCTCTCCGAGCTGTAACCTCTACCCCCCGGTCCGTAGTCCCTACGGGATGGAGTCGAGCCGGAAGCCGGGCTTCCTCGACTGTTCCCTCACTTAGCTCCCCGCGACCCGTTGGAAACGACCGGTGGAACGGAGGCTCATCCCAAGTCCTCAGGTCGTGTCGCTCAGGATGGGCAAGCTCCCGGCCCAAGCCAGTTTATTAAGATGTGATTGCTGTACCCGTTGGGTGCCGTTGACCGGAGCCTGCTTCTCCTCTTGTCAAACGTACGTTGACCGCCGCCGAGCAGGTGTGTCAGATAAAACAATGAATAGCTGCTAGAAGTGCGGTTATATAACTTCGCAGCAAAATTATAGGATGCTTTGTCGCTCTTCATAAAACTCTAAGATCCGCAAGCAGAAAATCAGAATAATGATCTGCTGTACCCACGATTACGCTTCTGTTTGGGTAAGAATCCACTTTTCAGAGAATAACTGAGGGTCTGGCAAAGTATAGTTGCAGGATATCTCCCGGGAGCTTGCATGATTATTGCAGTAACAGTTCTTGGTAAACACGAATGTGGGCTAGCCTGCAGCCTGTGCGTCTGGCGCATTCAATGACCTATGAACCAGGCGAACAGTAGGTTTACTGCTGGGAGCACAACAGTAGGGGTGGGTCAGTTTCATCGTATCCCAACCGAGCAGCAATGATTGCCAATATTCTCCTGAGGAGTGCAAAAGGAGATGTGGTTGAAAAGCGTCACATGCTTCGTTCTGGCCATCTTGATTCCAAGCGGAAGTGTATATGGTGTCAACAACCAAAGGCTGAAGCCGAGCTTGCAGCACATCAGAGAGGTTAGCGGACAAGCGGCTTATCCGGGCACCAATACCATCCGAACGTTTCAGGATAAGCAGGTGCTCTGCGAAGAGTACCTGGTCAAGAAGGGTGACCGCATCTGGGACATTTTATCCGAGAGGGACCACCGCTCCGTTGCGCAAATCATTCACTGGTCCAAGGTGCTGCAGGCACTGAACCCTGGAGTTGTCAACCTCGATGTTATTTATGCAGGCCAGCGGTTACTCGTTCCTCTCGGGTATGTGATTGGCAGTGAGCCTGAAAGT
>CAYFXH010000028.1:25949-37593 GCA_964346905.1 uncultured Desulfobacteraceae bacterium
TGAAAGTCTGGAAGCTCAGGAAGAGCAACATACTGCAGTCTATGAGGTGAAACCAGGTGATACACTCTCTGCGGTTCTCGGTAATCATTTTCATTATCCAGAACATCTCATATTCAACGAGGCAATTAACGCTGTAAAGGCATTGAATCCTGGTATCAGGAATGTAAACCAGCTTCAGCCGGGACAGCGTATCATCATTCCTCTCTCTGTGCCCGACGGATCGCCAGATCCAGCCTCCATTAAGGCGTCTTCAGAGATTGAAGCATCAAGGTTAGTTGCAAGCACAACGGAGCCCCCAGCCCGAAGCTCGATGGAGGAGGTGAAAAGAGAGCTCACCTCAAATAAAACCGCTGCTCTTACAGATAACTCCATAGAGGAGCGGGTGGTCGAGGAAGGAGGAGCTGGTGACACGGTTGACCAGGAAGAAACTGACGTCGCCTCAGATGACCTTGTCGTCGCTCCGCCAACCCCAGGAGAACGGCGGATTCACGTGCTCGCAGAGGCTGTCATGGCAACGGTGATGGCTCTGGGGGGAAAGAGTTCAAACAAGGGAATCTACTCTCTTCCGCTGGGAAGCCAAGGGGAGATCACCCTTGAATCCAGCCGGTTCCCGCTGGTGGAGTTTCCTAGCGGTGAGATCATGTTCCTGGATCTCGACGACCGTTTGCCCTTCCATCTCGAAGAAGCCATTAATGCCGTCTGGAACGATCGCTACCACATTATTAATGTGGGGGGAAATGACACCTTTCGTTCAATTTGGCAGCAAGTGATACAGCAGCTAGACAAGATGGAAGTTTGGCATAAGCGCGAACCACTCGTCATTGATTCGCCTGTGCAAATCAGTATCCAGGGCGACTGGGTTTTGACTGCTACCAGACCTCAGGAGAATGGAGAAAATATTTTCATTGTCAATCTTCTTAGAGATGCGGAAGAGCGCACCGATCCGGCCTTGCAGGCGTATCTGGACAGCATGGGAATTAAAGTTGTAGATGTGCACCTTAGGGGTCAATTGGAACAAGCGCGCGTCACTTCTCCAATGAATGAACAGGCCTTCAACTCTAGCGCAGATACTGTGGTTGTCCGTTCCCGATTTGTCCCAGATTTGGTGGAAGCCTTTTTGAAAGTATTAGAACAACCTTACCAGCGGGGCCAGAGTGTCCGGTTCGGCACTGCCGGTCAGGAGGGATTCAGCCTCACTGTGAGGGCCGGATTCTATTTTCAAAGAAACGGAAACTTCCACCTTATTGATTTTCGCCGTCTATCGCCCTCAATCCTTAGTCTCTTGAAGAACTGGCGCTATCAGGTGCTTGTAGTTGACCCGGAGTGGAATACGAAACAGGTGTTTAGTGCACTGAAGGAACACCTACATTTGGATGCCAATAGCTCATACAAAATTTCCGTATCGGCGAGAGAGCCGGGGAGGAACATCCACCTCAGCCTTCCCGGCGATCTGATACGTGAAGGGAAGCGAGGCTATCTACTCACCCCATTGCCTGTACCACCATCGTTGAATGACTATTTACAGCGACAGGGGTTGGGTGTTCTTAATTATCAGAATGGCTGATACAGACGATTAAAGGCAATCCTCCCAAAAACAGGGGGTTCTGTCCGGGCACGCTTAGACAAAAGCTTCAACAAACGTGCAGTGAAAAGGGTCTGGTTTGAACCTCACAATATAAGGGAAGAGAATGTTTTTGAGAAGGAGTTGGCTGTAATGGAAGAAGCTGTTTATTATACAGTTCTCAACAGGTGGTCGTTGACAAAATACATAAATATACAGACAAGTAACATAGAAGATATCGTTGCCGACACTGAAAGGTTTCTAGCCGAGATCAAATTATGGCACGATGAAAATATTCACTGTCTCGTACAGGAGGAAACGACCTGGGAACCACATACTCTCATATTTTATACCTATAATAAAAAGATAGCAGAAAAAGCTTTTAAACGTGAATATCGTATCAGCGAAAAACAAGCGTTTCTGGGGCAATATGTTGATGACTCAACCAATGGTCTTGGAGATGTAGCTAGCAAAGAACAGGTAGTAACTGATAGCAAGGAGATATTAACCGACAGTTTGTCTAATGCGTTAACACAATTGGACCAATCAGTAGTTCGTCCTGAAAACCTGTCAACCGACGAAGAGGAGTTGCCAGAAGATTTGTTTGATGACTTGAAAGACATAGGCGTACAAACGGTTGATGGACAAGCTGCACCAACCCAAACAACAGAAGAACTACCGGACGAATTATTTGATGATTTGGAGGATGAAGAAGAAGCTGACAAGTAAATTGAGAAGCGTTCAGGGGGAGAGTCACTCTTTAAAAAACCTCTGTCGAGCCAAAGAGCAGGTGTTTCCTGGTATCGGGACAAAGAAATTCACCGCCACCTTTGATCAGAGTTCCTTGGAACTATTTTGTTATTCGCAAGATACATATACACGAGCAGTAAATGACCAGAGAGTAAGCATTCAATAAAAAATTAAATGTAGTAAAGCAAAAAGCTAGGATAAACATAATGATCAGTTTAATAAATCATAAGGGTGGAGTTGGTAAGACCACACTTGCGATAAATATAGCTTTTCATATTGCAAACAAAAATCGGAAGGTTTTACTTATTGATGCTGATCCTCAAGGAAGCGTAGTGCAATGGCAAGATATATGCAACAATAAAAACTTTGATATTGTACACCATCCAGTACATACCTTACATAGAGATATAATTGAACTAGCAAAAAACTATAATTACATTGTTATTGACGGTCCACCGAGTAATCTTGATATAAATCTGTCAATATTACTAGTCACAAAACTAGCGATTATCCCTATTGAACCGTCACCACTCTCTATTTGGGCAAGTAAGGATACAGTTTCCCTGTTAAACGATGCGAGAAGACACAACAGTCGACTTGAAGGACGTTTTCTCATATCCAGAATGGTTGTCGGAACCGTACTGGGACGTGACGCCAGAGAAGCGTTAAACTCAAGTAAGATGGCTGTAACCAAGACAGAAATATGCCAGCGGACTGATTTTGTCAGATCATTACAACAAGGTCTCACAGTACAACAGTACGCGCCAAACAGTGAGGCGACAAAGGAAATCGGCAGACTATGCGATGAGATCAATTTTGATACCCATTCCTCACCAACCTTCCTTGCAGATATAAGGAGAGACATCGATGCCTACAGGGTGAGAGAAGTAGAGAGAAGGCAGCATTCCCGAACAGTTCCTTTAGTGGCCGTTGATTTTGCTGTCCAGGGTCGCGCCTACCGGGGTTTCATTCACAACATAAGTGTTGGCGGAGCTTTTATCGAAACCAGAGAATCATTCACAGTCGGATCGAAAATAACAATGACCTTTCTCTCCTCCAGGGACCAAAAACCTATCAAGATCACCGGCGAAATTGTCAGAAGTGGCTCACAGGGAATTGGCGTCAGATTCGACGTAGCCCAGAGAGATGCCATGATTAAAGCGGTGGCACCCGAAAGCTAACCCGCACGTTTTTTTCTTGTTCAGTGGCTTAGCGTGGATTCTTTACCGAAAATGCGGGTTAGTCCAACATGCGGCGGAGGGCGATCAGCTCTTGCTTGATTTCCTCTAAGGCTTGGTTAGGTGAGGAGTGAGCAGAAGGGATTTTTAGCTTCTTGCGGGCTCCAGCGATGGTGTATTTTTCGTGATGGAGCAACTTCTTAATGTGCAGGAGCACCTCTACATCTTTACGGCGGTAGACTCGCTGTTTTGACGGGGCGCGTCGTGGTCGAACGAGGGAAAACTCTCTTTCCCAATAGCGCAGCACATGGGTGGGAACCCCGACGATCCGACTCACTTCGCCGATCTTGAAAAAGCGCTTATTAGGAATGGTGTCTGCCATCACGCAATCGCATAGAGCATAGGGCACAGCTGGCCAATTAAAAGATTCAAGGATTAAGGAATTGAAGATTGACGGATCCAGCCGCGAGATCCTCATCATATCCCAATACTCGACCCCAATGCAATCCTTGACAGTCCAGGAGTTCCCAACCCTTCACACAACCAGCAGCAAGCATTACGCCCGCAACTGGGCCTGGAATGCGGCAATGACCTTTTGGCCTAAGCTGGTGTGGATCTCGTTCACCTCAAGGTCGGTGAGACTGCGTTCCTTGGATCTGTAGGTGATGCGGAAGGCTAGGCTCTTCCTGCCTTTCGCCACCTGATTGCCACGATACTGGTCGAAGAGGGTGATGGACTCTGCGTGCTCGGGGCGATTTTCCTCCAGATAGTCGAGCAAATCCTGGGCAGCGATGGAATCAGAGACAACAATGGCCAGGTCACGATTGACTGCCGGATATCTGGGAAGCGGCTGAAACTTTTTCACCGATACTCTTTTTTCCAGAAGGAGATCGAAGTCGATGTCAAAGAGATACACAGGACCTTTGAGATCAAAAGCTTGCGTCACTTTAGGATGGACCTCGCCGAGATCTCCCAGATGGGTGTCAGCAAGGAGAATGCGAGCAGCTCCGTCTGGACTGAGATAAGGGGCCGGGTCCATCGCACTCCAGCGAAGATCTGCGATTCCGAGGCCGAGGAAAAGAGCCTCAACCGCACCCTTTATGTCGAAAAAGTCAACGGGCAAGGCTGGCTCGTTCCATGCTGCTGGTCGTCGCAAGCCGGAGAGCAGGCCGCAGAGGTTGAACCGCTCCTCAGGGAGCTCCTGATTCCCCCTGGGAAAAAAGACCTTACTTAGTTCGACAAGTCTCAGGTTGAAGTTATTCTGGCGCTGGTTTTTGGCGGCAGTCTCCAACATCCCCGGAACCAGTGTGGTGCGCATCACCGCCTGGTCCTCACTCAGCGGGTTGCGAAGGGGAAGAAGGCGTCGACGCCGATCAACTTCTTCCAGTTGTAACAGTTCAACGGCCTGAGAACTTATGAATGAGTAGGAGACAATTTCAGAGAAGCCGAGGCTGGCGAGGATCTGTTTAGTTTGCTGTCGGATGAGCTGATCTTCGGATGGCTTAGCCGAGGCCACGCGTACCATGGGCGACACACTGGAGATGCGGTCATATCCGGCCAAGCGAGCCACCTCTTCCATGAGATCCACGTCGCGAGTCAGGTCAGCGCGGAACGAGGGTGGATCAACCACCAAGAGATCTTCATTGACGGTGCGGACTTTTAACTGGATGGACTCCAGGAGTTCACAGATCTCTTCCCTGGCTAGATCCATACCAAGGAAGCGATTGGTTTTGGAAACTCGAAGTTGTACAGGTTCCAGGCTGATGGGAGCCGGATAGACGTCAAGCCGCCCAACGGCCAGGACGCCGTCACCGAGTTCGACCATGAGTTGGGCGGCCCGATCCAAGGCAGTGATCACCCCCTCAGGATCCACTCCCCGCTCAAAGCGGTAGCAAGATTCGGTGTTCAATCCAAGGGTCTTGGCGGTGCGTCGGGTACCAGTGGGTTGGAAATAGGCACTCTCTATCAAAACAGTATTGGTCTGTGGGGATATCTCAGAGTTGAGGCCGCCCATAATACCAGCTAGGGCCACGCCTCGGCTGGCATCGCAGATGAGCAGCATGTCTTGCTGCAGTTGATGATTTTTGCCATCCAGGGTGACAAAGGTTTCCTTGGGGCGGGCCCGACGAACCACAATGCGATGTCCCTCCAGACGGTGGTAGTCGAAGGCGTGCAGGGGCTGGCCCAATTCCAGCATCACGTAGTTGGTGACGTCGACGATATTGTTGATAGCTCTGATACCCTGAGCCTCTAAGCGCTGCTGTAGCCAGAGGGGAGATTTCTTGATGGTAATATTTTGAATCACCCGTGCTGCGTAGCGGGGGCATAGGTCGGGATCCTCAATAGTTACCGACGACAGGGTTTCTACCGGTGGACCGTTCTCCTTGAGAGTAATGGGGGGAGGAGACCAGGATACCCCAAAGAGTGCTGCTACTTCTCGGGCGACGCCAACCACGCTGAGACAGTCGGCACGATTAGGGGTTATACCTATGTCCAGAACGACATCGTCAAGCTCGAGGGCTTCGGCAAGAGGTGTGCCAGGAGCCAGATGGGGGGCGAGGACCATAATACCACTCGCATCTTCTCCCAAGCCGAGCTCCCGCTCTGAGCAGATCATCCCTTGGGAGAGGACACCGTGAATCTCTGCGGAACGTATCTCAGCGTCGTCAGCTAGGTGGGCGCCATCCAGCGCAAGAGGCACAATCTGCCCCTCAGCCACATTTGTAGCACCGCAGACCACATCATACGTCCGGTCTAAGCCCTGCACCGCGCAGACCTGGAGGTGATCAACAGTGGGATGCTGTCTTATGCTTAGGATACGGCCCGCTACCATGCGTTCTAGGCCAAAATGGTGAGGCTCTATTGCTTCCACTTCCAGCCCTGCCATGGTAAGTCGGTGGGCAATCTCCTCAGGTGGATCATCACAGTCAACAATGGAGCGGAGCCATTTGAGGCTAATCAGCATGGGGCGTTCCTCTAAGCAGTATGCATTTGAGATTTGAGATTTTAGATTTAAGATTTCAGATCTCAGATTTAGCACTAAAATTGCTATTATTCGCCATCTACACCAGAAGTCTACAATCTAAAATCTACAATCTGCAATCTAGAACTGCTCCAGAAAACGGAGATCATTATCAAAAAATAACCGGAGGTCGTTGATTCCGTACTTTAACATGGCTATGCGCTCGATACCCATACCGAAAGCATATCCGGTAATCTCCTCCGGGTCATAGCCAACCATGTTGAACACTTCCGGATCGACCATGCCAGAGCCAAGAATTTCTAGCCAGCCCGTTTCAGAACAAACCCGGCAACCTACACCCCGACACATGACACACTGGATATCTACCTCAGCGCTGGGCTCGGTGAAAGGAAAGAAGCTGGGGCGGAAGCGGAGGTCCACATCCGGTCCAAACATCTGATGCACGAAGATAGTCAGGATACCCTTTAGTTCACCAAATGAGACGTCTTTATCCACCATGAGCCCCTCAACCTGATGGAACATGGGGGTGTGAGTCATATCAGAATCGCACCGGTACGCCTTGCCAGGTGCAATGACCCGCACGGGGGGTGCCTGATTTTCCATGACCCGGACTTGGATGGGGGAGGTGTGGGTGCGCAGCACGATGTTGTCCGTGATGTAGAAAGTATCTTGCATGTCACGGGCGGGATGGTCTTTGGGGATATTGAGGGCCTCGAAATTGTAGTAGTCCAGCTCCACATCCGGTCCCTCAACCACCTCGAATCCCAACCGCTGGAAAATTTCTGTGATTTCCATGCCAACCTGGGTAATGGGATGAAGGTGACCAAGATGCGGCAACCTGCCAGGGAGGGAGATATCTAGGCTGGAGATTTGGGGGGCGACAGAACTGGTCCGAGACGCGGCCTCCTCAAAGCCGCTTTCAAGGCGAGCGCGTGCCTCGTTCAGAATCTTGCCCAGTGCAGGACGCTCCTGCGCAGTCCTCTCGCCCAATTTCTTGAACAGGAGGGACAGCCTCCCCTTACGTCCCAAGACCTCGATACGCAGCCGTTCCAGTCCCTCCGCATCCTCGATGCGGTCCAACCGCTGGAGGGTTTCCTGGAGAAGGGTATCAATTTCTTTTTTCATGGTCCTGGGAAGAGGAAATCTAGGAGCCCCGGCGGGCTAGCTCCGCAATCTGAGCAAAGCCGTTGGGATCGTTGACGGCGAGATCGGCAAGCACTTTACGATCCAGGTCGATTCCGGCCTTCTTGAGTCCATCCATAAATCTACTGTATGGGAGACCGTGCATTCGCGCGGCCGCGTTGATCCGGGTGATCCAGAGAGAACGGAACTGACGTTTGCGAACACGTCGATCACGGTAAGCATACCTGAGTGCCCTCTCCACACTCAAACGTGCTGCGCGAAGATGCGTGCCGCTTGCCCCGCGATATCCCTTCGCCTGTTTCAGGATCTTCTTGCGTCTTTTTCTGGAAGAGACGGCGTTGCTGACGCGTGCCATGATGCATCCCTATGTGTAGAGAAAACTGTCTTTTGTTAAAAAACATTCCTTACATGTATCTAGGGCTCGGTAACCAACCGCCCCCTGGATTCATGAAATAATGGGAGTAATGATCATTTTAGATTTTAGATTTCAGATTGAAGTACACCGTATCTGTGAGGTCACATGAGATTTCTAAATCTCCAATCTGCAATCTGAAATCCCAAATCAGAAATTCTACGCGTACGGTAGTAGCCGCCTAAGTCCTCGAGTGTTGGTGGGATCAACGAGTGCGGACTTGCGCAGGTTTCGCTTTCGCTTGGGACTCTTCTTCGTCAGGATATGGCTTTTGAAAGCTTTGGAACGGCGAATTTTTCCCGTACCGGTCCTCTTGAAACGCTTGGCTGCACCGCGATTGGTTTTGAGCTTAGGCATTCTTCCTCCCGCATGCTCCCAGTTTCTACAGACAAATGTAAAAAACTATCTTGTAGTCCAATAATTGTCAAGATATTTTTGGAAGGCACAGAAGGGCAGCCCCGGCGAAATACGAGCTCGCGTATCAGGTAACACCAGGGTGTGCTTTTCGGGTGCTAACCTACCCTATGACCAAGCAGGCAGGAACCTTCACTCTCGAAGTGCGGGCCGGGTTTTACGAGCGAGGAGCCAAAATCATAGTCATATTTCTTCCCTCGAGCTTGGGTGTTTGCTCCACAATGGCTTCTTCTTCAGTATCCGCAACAATACGCTCGAGGACTTTCAGCCCTAGCTCGGAGTGGGCGATTTCGCGTCCGCGGAACATAATAGTTACCTTCGCCTTATTTTTCTCACCGAGAAACCGTTTGATGTGACGCAGCTTAAACTGATAATCATGCTCTTCAGTCTTTGGGCGGATTTTTACTTCCTTCACTTGGATAGTGACTTGCTTTTTTTTCGCCTCCTGTAATTTCTTGCTTTGAAGGTACTTGTACTTACCATAGTCCATTATCTTACAAACAGGGGGCGTTGCCTTGGGTGCCACCTCCACTAAGTCCAATCTTTCTTCCGCGGCGCGAGCCAATGCCTCTTCCAGAGGCACAATCCCCAGTTGCGTACCGTCCTCACCTATGAGGCGGACTTGGGGAGCCCTGATCTTGTTGTTGACGTTGACATGCTTTATTATTTTGCCTCCCTCCTTTCTTGGTAAAGAGATATGAGATGCTTGCAGGTTTTTCTATTCCGCGTGGGAATCTCACCTCACAGATCTCATATCCCCCATGGATATTGCAAGCCTATTGTATACTTTTTGCTTCGAAACTGCCGACTCGCGCCCAAAAGGTGGGGAGTCCAGAGGACCAGTTTCGAATTTCTGGTTCGCTCGCTGTAGTGGAAGACATCTAGCATCTTGCGTGCCAAAGGAGTCTAACTGAGCTTGAGAATGCGGTCAGTTGCCGCATTCTCTTCCCTGATCAGTCGGATGAACTCCGACACTTCCATGAGCTTCAAATCTTTGCCATCCCGTCGTCGGGGTGAGACTCCACCGGCGTCAACCTCCCGGTCGCCAACCACTAACATATATGGAATTTTCTGTAACTGGGCTTCCCTGATCTTGTAACCCAATTTCTCGTTTCGTAGATCCTTTTCCACCCGGATACCAGTAGTCAGTAGCTGATGGTAGAGATCCTCCGCGTAAGCCTGATGTCGATCAGTAACCGTGAGAATAATGGCCTGGACTGGTGCCAGCCAAGTGGGAAAAGCCCCAGCGTAATGTTCAATGAGAACCCCGAGGAATCTTTCCATGCTGCCGAGAAGGGTCCGATGGAGCATAACCGGACGATGCTTCTCACCGTCAGACCCGATATAGGTTAAATCGAAACGCTCGGGTAAGGTGAAGTCGCACTGGATGGTAGCGCACTGCCAACGGCGATTGAGGGCGTCCTTGAGCAATATGTCGATCTTGGGACCATAAAATGCACCTTCGCCGGCACAGACATCATAGGAGATCTCTTTGTCGCGCAGTGCTTTCTCCAGTGCGGCTGTGGCCCTCTCCCAATCTTCGTCGCTGCCAATACGCTTTTCAGGCTGGGTGCTGAGCTCAATCTCGTATTCGAAGCCAAACAGCTCCAACATGTCCAAGGCGAAATCAATGATTCCCTTGATCTCGTCGTTGAGTTGCTCTGGGGTGCAAAGCAGATGAGCATCATCTTGAGTGAACTGACGAACCCTGGTGAGACCATGGAGCACACCAGATTTCTCATGGCGATGCACCAGACCCATCTCAAAATAGCGAATAGGCAAATCCCGATAGGAGCGGATGTCGGATTTGTAGATAAGCATGTGCGCCAGGCAGTTCATGGGTTTGATCCCATACGATTGGCCTTCAACCTCGGTGAAGTACATGTTCTCGCGGTAGTTTTCGAAGTGGCCCGAACGCTTCCACATTTCGGTCTTGAGCATTTGCGGTCCAATGACCATGTGATAACCACGGCGAAGGTGTGCTTCTTTTTCAAATGTCTCAAGGATGTGGCGGAGCAGCGCACCTTTGGGGTGGTAGATGACCAGGCCCGGTCCAGCTTCATCACTGATGTGAAAGAGATCCAGTTCACGCCCCAGTTTGCGGTGGTCTCGTTTGCGCGCTTCTTCCAGAACCTGTAGGTATCTCTTCAGCTCCTTCTTTGAGAAAAAGGCAGTGCCGTAAATGCGCTGCAGCATGGGATTGCGCTCGTCGCCCCGCCAGTAGGCTCCAGCCACTCCAGTGAGCTTAAATGCTTTGACTTCGCCGGTGTTGACAAGGTGCGGGCCACGACAGAGATCCAGCCAATCATCCTGGCCGTAGACCGACACCACAGGGTCTTCCATCTCTTCAAGAATTTCTACCTTGTAGGTCTCGCTCCGCTCAGCGAAGATCCGGATTGCCTCCTGCCGATCTAGTTCCCGGCGATAGACGGGCGAACCCCGCTGAACAATTTCCTGCATTTTATCTTCAATTCGGGGCAGATCGTCCACACTGAATCTTTCAGGGCAATCGAAGTCATAATAGAATCCGTTTTCGATTGCTGGGCCGATGGTAATTTTTGCTTCCGGGTAGAGACTCTGTACCGCCTGGGCCATAACGTGCGAGGCAGTATGGCGAAGGACCTCTAGGGCCTCACTGCTGCTCTGGTCAAGTGGCTCGATGGTGCAATCCTCCTCCAGGGGCCGGGTGAGGTCCACGTATTCGCCATCTACGATGGCGGCAACCGCCGGATTGCTCTGTTTCGCTACCAACCGTTGCAGGGCATCCCCTGCACTTATACCCTTGGGCAACCGCTCACTCTCTCCATTCTTAAGGGTAATGCTTATTGTGTCCATAAACGTTCCGTTCCAAATAATAAGAAAAGGCACCCGAGTTCACCTCGCTGATGCCTTTTACTGACTCCTAGTTGTCACTTCGCATGAAAGTCGTTATCAACACCTGTATGAGTGAATGTGGTAGGCACGTGGGGATTTGAACCCCAGACCCCTACCGCGTCAAGGTAGTGCTCTCCCCCTGAGCTACGTGCCTATGAACAAAGCATTTACTAAGTATCAAGACAGGTATGTAGTGTCAAGCAAAATTTCCGATGGATCCCGGAACTGATACACTACCTCCGAATTCTAGAAAGCCCCAGATTTCAAATTCAACATGTCGATCAGAAGACAGAAACCCGAAATTAGAAGCACGAAATCCGAAATGGTTC
>CAYFXH010000029.1:0-13985 GCA_964346905.1 uncultured Desulfobacteraceae bacterium
AGGAGGGTGTGGTTGCAGACACCAGGGACGTGGACCTGGCCATGATCATGGGGGCCGGCTGGCCATTCTTTATGGGGGGAATCACCATGTACTTGGATATGGCCGGTTATACTCCAAAAGTTTTGCAGAAGGTATTTTTCACGTTTTAATAGAGACTTTGGTCGCAATTTCAACAATAAATTCCTTTTCCCCTATGAGGTCATAAGCGCCACCTTAAGCATTAACTATGGTCTTATAAAAGAATTAGTTAGCATCACATAAGTTTTTGCGCAGATCTTGCTAGATGGTACCTTGAACCGCAGAATATCGAAGTGATCATGGTACACTTCTGCGGTTCTTTGTTCTGCTGTTCGATATTCGATATTTAATACACGTTTAAATTGACTTGACCTCTCAAGTTAGAGTTATGCCCTTGGGCGGAAAAGCGACCTTGTACGAGAATGCTCTTTGCGTCGTTTTTCACTGCTTGCTGTCCGCTGCCTGCCGCTTGTGCCAAATATCCTCTCTCAAATAATCGTTGAAAATCCATCGACTCTGTGTTAAAAATTCGATTTTATGCTGAGCCTGCTTATCCTCAAGTATTGGCTCTTTTCGAGTAAGTCGACAATTGATTTGTCCGATTATGCTGCATTCTGGTAATTCCAATCAGTATGGCAAGCGGAAGAGGGGAGGATAGTGATGAAAAAGAATCTTGTTTTAGTTGTTTCGTGTCTAGTGATCTGTCTCATTTTTGCGCCTTCAGTCTGGAGTAAGGCGAAAGTCATCAAAATCGGTATCAACGCTCCCATGACGGGCGATATTCCCAAGGTGGGCGAGGGCACAAAATTCGCTGCCCAGATGTGGCTTGAAGATATCAAAGCCGCCGGTGGTCTAGAGGTTGGTGGGAAGAAGTACCCGGTGGAGCTGGTCATTGAGGACAACGAGTCCAAGGCGGAATCGGCTGTGAAAGTCGCTACCAAGCTGATCACCGAGGATGAAGTGCTGGCCATCGTCGGCCCTCAGGCTTCCAAGCAGGCGGTACCTGCAGGCTCTGTGGCCAATGTCTACAAAACACCAATGATTAGCCCATGGTCCACCAATCCGGACACCACCAAAGACCGCCCATACGTTTTCCGTGGCTGCTTCCTCGATCCCTTTCAAGGGCCGGTCTTGGCCAATTTCGTCACCCAGGAATTTCTATTCACCAAAGCCGCGGTTTTGTACGATGTGGCTAGTGACTACCCCAAGGGATTGGCCGAGTTCTTCAGAGAGGCTTGGGAAAAGCTGCATGGCCCTGGTTCAGTGGTGGCCTTTGAAAGCTTTACCACCAAGGACGCCGACTTTAGTTCCCAGTTGACCAAGATTATTCGCTCAGGAGCTCAAATACTGTTCACTCCACAATACTACAATGAGGTCGCCCTGATCGTACAGCAGGCCCATGAGTTGGGATGGCAGAAGCCCATTGTGGGCAGCGACAGTTGGGGTTCGGCAGAGACGGTGGAACTCTGCGGCGAAGACTGCTACGGCCTCTTTTTTAGCACCCATTACGCTGCGGCCGGTGCAAAGGGCGCCACCAAGGCTTTTATCGATCGCTACAAGAAGAAATATGGGTACGTGCCTGACGATGTTGGCGCTCTGACCTGGGATTCCATGCGCATCATTCAGACGGCCATCCAGTCCGCTGGCCAGCTTACCGGCAATATTGAGAAGGACCGTAAGGCTGTACGTGATGCCCTGGCCAGAATCAAGGCATTCGACGGCATTACCGGTAAGATGACCTTCACCGAAGAGGGCGACCCGCTTAAGTGTGCCGTTGTTGTTCGGATCAGCGACAAAGGCGAGTTCGAGTTTTACAAGTCTGTCTGCCCGTAGAGTGGGATTAAGAGTTATAATGAAAAAATGGGAAGCACTCTTAATTCCAGTTAATCCATGTGTCATAAGAAAAGCGGGCCAGGACGAAGCGTCCTGGCCCCGTTTTCTTTAAAGTTCAGAGGAAACAATTCTCGCCCCCCTCGTCTTTACCCTGTTAATTAGGTTTCACATGTAACAGGGCAGGCCCCCTTTTCCCAGCTGGAGACAGGGAGTTACAAAAGAGACTTAGTCCCCTTTACCCTGAGGGAGAGGGTCTGGCTAAGGGGGGAAATGTGAACGGTTAAGCGCACGGGAGCTAAAGCGGTGGGATTTTTCTTTCAAAACCTGATCAACGCCTTACAGTGGGGCAGCTTCTATGCCTTGATCGCCCTCGGTTACTCCATGGTGTATGGCGTCTTGATGCTCTTCAACTTTGCTCACGGCGACATTTTCATGGTGGGCGCCTACATAGGTTTTGGAGTTGCAACCGGGCTAGTAGCGCTAGCCTCGTTGGGCGCCCTTGCTCTACCCAGTTGGTTGATACTGGTGTTGACCATCATCATTTCCATGTTTTTGACCTCCTTCGTGGGCATGATTGTCGAGCGGGTGGGGTATCGACCTTTGCGAGATGCGCCCCGGGCCTCGGCCGCTATTACGGGGCTGATGATCGGTATCATTCTGGAGACCGGAAATCTTGCCCTCCTCGGCGCCAGACGCATTAGATTCCCTTCCTTGATCCGGTCAACCACCTACGACCTTGGAGGAGTTTTTGTTACCAACAAGAAAATCATGATCGTTATTGTGTCTATTGCGCTCATGTATGCTCTTCATCTGTTTGTACGCAAGACCCGGTGGGGCATGGCCATGCGGGCTATGGCCTTTGACTTTGTCGTCGTTCCCTTGATGGGAGTGCCCATAAACAAGATTGCCCGTATGACTTTCGCTCTTGGTTCAGCGCTGGCAGCCGTCGCTGGGATATTCTTCGGAGTTGCTTATCCGGTCCTGGATCCCTACATGGGCATCGTGTTCGGCTGGAAGGCTTTCGTGGCTGCGATTCTGGGCGGAAGAGGCTCCATCCTGGGAGCTACACTGGCTGGTTTCCTGCTGGGGTTCATCGAAATTTTTGTGGCGATGATCTTCCCCTCGACCTTGCGCGATTTTATCGCTTATTCGATTATTTTGCTCATTCTCACTTTCAGACCCCACGGCTTCTTCGGTGAGCCTTACAGTGCGCGCTTGAGGCTGTAAATTACAGTGCATCTATTTTGTCTCAAGAATGCGGCGCAACTTCTGCCAGAGACATGCTGACGAGGAACTGATTGTGGCAATAAATGACAGCAATTATAAGAAACCCGCAAAGCGCAAATTATTGCGGGATTTCTTTTCTCAAGTTCCCCTGCTGGCATGGCTATTTGGTGCCTTGGTAGCGGTTATGGTTGAACGCTTCCTGGGCGACTTGGTTGTTGACGTTTTGGGACTGCCAAAGATCCCAATTCTTTTCGGCGCTGTCGTCATTCTCAAGAAACCCCTGCTTATCCCCGGCACTCTCATTTACATGCTAGTGGTATATGTATTGCCTGTAGGTATAATCTCACGGCTGAGCGGTCCCCTGCTGAACAGGCTCATTACCTGGCTTTTGAATATATCCCCTATATTCTCCGTGGTGATCCACCTCTGCCTGCTTTACGCCATCTTAAGCATATGGGCCGACATCAGTGCTTACCGACTCCTCACGCTCAAGCTCACCATGATCGCAGTCATGGTCACCCTGAGCCTGAACGTTATCAACGGCTATATGGGAGAGTTCTCCTGTTCGCACCCCGGATTCTTGGCGCTGGGCGCATACTCCGCCTCGGTATTCACGCTAGTACTTTTCGTTAACGATAAAATCTTTGGAGCCGCGCTTCTTCCGGAGTATCTGGGGCCGTTCTTATTCCCTGTCGCACTGATCGTAGGAGGGATCGTGGCGGCCATAGGCGCCATCGCCGTAGCGATCCCTTCTTTTAGGACAAGGGGCGACTATCTGGCAATCATCTCTCTAGCCTTTATGTTTATCATCAAGAGCTTGATCGAGAACCTTGAGGTCGTCGGTGGGCCGCGCGGATTGAGTAGCCAGCCGAATTATGTCAGTCTGCCCACGGTGTTTATTTGGACCGTGGCCTCCATATGGATCATCAATAATTTTGTTCGTTCCACACTAGGAAAGGCTCTGAATGCCGTGCGCGACGATGAAATGGCAGCAGATGCCATGACCGTTAATACGAGACGGACCAAGATCTTCGCATTCCTGTTCGCGGCGTTCTGGGCCGGGGTAGCCGGCGGATTGTTTGCCCACGTACTCCGGTACGTCAATCCCGGAACCTTCGGCATTCAGAAACTCGCTGAGGTTCTCGCAATGGTCTATTTTGGCGGCCTGAACTCCGTCTACGGTTCCATCGTCGGCGCCGTAAGCTTGAGTCTTCTCAGTGAAGCTCTGCGTCCCCTAGAGATCTTCAAGTGGATCATCATCCCGCTCTTGCTCATTTTGGTGATGATTTTCCGCCCAACAGGCTTGATCGCGTTTAGGGAATTTAACGTAATGAATCTGATTAAACCGAAAGGGAAACCTGAAGAGCAAATCAAGGCAAAGTTAAGTGTTGCCGATGAGGCAAGTTAAGAAAAGAAATAAGTCTAAAAGCACACAATAAAGGTTGAGCATGTCACTGCTCGAGATAAGAAAAATGAGCCATGACTTCGGTGGGCTGCGAGCCGTCAACAATTACGATCTGACCCTTGAGCCCGGCCAGATCAGGGGTCTGATCGGACCCAATGGAGCAGGCAAGACTACCATCTTCAACATTGTCAGCGGCATTTACAGGCCCACCGAAGGTGATATCCTGCTGAACGGCAAATCCATTGTCGGCCTTAAACCTTACCAGATCGCCGCCATGGGCCTTGGCAGGACCTTTCAAAACCTCCGTTTGTGGCGACATATGACCGTCCTTGACCATATAAAGATGGCTCGCTATTCGAAGATTACCTACGGTCTCATAGGAGCCTTCTTCGGGACCCAAAGAAGGATCAGGGAAGAAGCGGCGAGTGAAGAGAAGGCTAATAGTCTTTTGGAGCTAGTTGGGATTAGTCACTTAGCAGACCAGCTTATAGTCAACCTGCCTTACGGCGACCAGCGAAGGGTGGAGATGGCCAGGGCACTAGCTACCGAACCAAAGATATTGTTTCTGGATGAGCCTACTGCAGGCATGAACCCTGAGGAACTCATTCAGATGATGGAAATCATTCGTCAAATCCACGAGGAATTTGAACTGGCAATTTTTCTCATCGAACACCGGCTAAAGGTGGTCATGGAACTCTGTGAAACCATCCAGGCCCTGGTTTTCGGCGAGGTTATAGCTGAGGGCTCATCCGAGGAGATCCAAAACGATCCCACGGTGATTGAGGCCTATCTGGGCAAAGAAAGAATAATCTGATGTTGGTAGTGGAAAACCTAAGGGTTTCCTACGATAGAATCCGAGCCCTTCACGGCATAAATTTCAAAATTGACGAGGGTGAGGTCGTATGCATTATCGGCGCTAATGGTGCGGGGAAAAGCACCACCTTACGGGCAATATCCAGGCTGGTTACTGTCGAATCGAGTACCAGGCTCACTTATAGAGAAAAATATTTACTCAATTATTCTGCCGACAAAGTAGTCAGCCAGCTTGGTATTTCACATGTTCCCGAAGGAAGACGCATTTTTGACAACCTGACGGTCATAGAAAACCTCAGACTAGCCACCTTCGCGAGGAAGGACGGCAGTGAAAAGATCGAGGAGGACCTGGAGCGAGTCTATTCCGTATTTCCGCGCCTGGAAGAAAGAAGAAACCAGAAGGGCGGAACCTTGAGTGGCGGCGAACAACAGATGCTGGCCATCGGCAGAGCTTTTATGAGTGGCAGGAATGTCATGCTCCTTGACGAACCCTCGATGGGCCTGGCACCTTTGTTAATGATACACATGTTCGAAGCTCTTAAGGAAATCAATGAGGAAGGCGGAACCACTATTCTTCTGGTGGAGCAAAATGCCCGCTTGGCACTTCAGTTCGCCCGCCGAGGGTATGTGCTCGAGCACGGCAACTTGATACTGGAGGGGAGCTCTGAGGAGCTCCTTACCAATCCTGAAGTAAAGAAAGCCTATTTGGGAGGGTGACCGCCTGCGCGCATGGCGCAAGGCGGAGGAAATTGAAGCAATTAACGAGGTCTTTTTCAAATTTCTTCTAGCGACTGCAGAGCTCAGGTAGGAGCAACGTCCTCGTTGCAACCCCCGTGGTTGCCGGATTGCTTATTATATCGCGACCAGGAGGTCGCTCCTACAGAAAATCGACGTGTGGCAACTCATCAAAGCGGCAACTCAGTCGGACTCTTCCCCGAAGTTTGACAACTGACAAAGTGTTATTCTTGCCAAAGTTCAGAGCTTTATCTAGTCGTTAGTGCGTGAAGAAATACGGTATGCACTCATATTGCGCCGATGAGTCGGGCTATGACAATGCGCATTACCTCAGAGGTTCCTTCGCCAATCTCTAGTAGCTTCTGGTCGCGGTAAAATCGCTCCACATCATATTCCTTCATGAGTCCATAGCCGCCGTGCAATTGTACCGCGTGATTGGCGCAGCGGCGCATCATCTCAGAACAGTAGAGTTTGGCCATGGCAGCCTGTTTGTTGAATGGCTTGCCGCTGTCTTTCAGCCAGCAGGCTTTATAAAGGAGAAGCCGGGCCAGTTCAATCTCTGTTGCCATATCAGCCAGCTTGAATGCATTGACCTGAAACTGCGAGATTGGCCGGTTGAACTGCACCCGCTCTTTGGCATACTGCAGCGCCCGGTCGTAGCAACCCTGGGCCCCACCCAGTCCCATAGCGGCTATGGAAAGCCGGCCGCCGTCCAGAGTTTTGAGCATCTGGTGAAATCCCTCACCCTGCTTACCCAAGAGGTTGTCTCTGGGAACCCGGCAATCCTCGAAGTAGAGTTCGCTGGTGTTCGAGGCCCGCCAAACCATTTTCCCCTTCATTTCCCGAGCTTCGTAACCGGGCACGCCGTTTTCCACCAGAATACAGCTAAGCTCCTTCTTACCATCCTCCCGGATTCCGGTCTTCGCTAAAACAGTGACCCCCAGAGATATTTCCGTGGAAGCATTGGTGATGAAGATTTTACTGCCATTAATGACCCATTCGTTTCCGTCCAATACAGCTGTCGTCTGAGTATTGCCTGCGTCAGACCCGGCATTGGGCTCGGTGAGGCCAAAACCCCATAACCCCTCACCACTGCAAAGCTTGGGCAGATACTTACGTTTTTGCTCTTCGCTACCAAATTCAAAGATGGGACCAAGTCCAAGAGAATTTGCCGCTGCCACTGTTGCTGCCTGGGAGCCATCCACTCTGGCTAATTCTTCAACCGCAATTATATAGCCCAGATGGTCAAGTCCCTGACCGCCGTATTCCTCCGAAATCACCATACCGAAGAGACCCAAGCTTCCCATGGCCTTGGTCAGGTCCACGGAAAACGCTTCTTGCTCGTCCAGGTCCTGGGCCAGAGGTTTGATTTCCTTAAGGGCAAAATTGCACACCGAATTTCTCAGGATCTCATGTTCAGTTGACAGAGTGAAATCCATGGCATCTCCTTAGGACAGCTAGCAGCGGGCAGCAAGCAGAGAGCAGTAGACACTGAGCACGAAACAATAATGCTCAAAACGAGTTTTCACTCGCTACTCCCTTCTCGCCGCCCACCAAATGGTATGACTTCTAGACTCAAAGATGAATGACTGAACTCTCTTCATCATCTCAACCGACACTATATTATCTCGACATCAAGTCCGAAACTCTTTATTTATTAAAAAACGTTGAGAGTACACTTTTACGAGTTTTTCCTTGCAAAGCCTCACAGACCGGCTATGATGACATTACATAGGCCGGTGATTTTCAGCGAAATAACCATTTCAGTTATGTCTCTTTATGGAGAATAGTCATGAACCACCCGAATGACGATCAGTCAACTCGAGATGAATCCTTATCCAGGCCTCTGTACGGCCAGGATCCCCATGAGATAGATTTCCTGGAGGGTATCAGTCGAAGTTCCGAACATGATCTGGAGCCGGAAGAGCCAATTGGTGTCGGTGAAAGGATAAAGAAGCTACGTGAGCTCAAGAAACTCTCCCTAGGCGATGTATCCCAGAGAACCAGCATCTCAGAAGAGATGCTCAAGAGTATCGAAGCCGACACCACCGCTCCTCCCCTGGGCACCTTAACCAAACTGGCTCGGGCCCTGGAAATGAAAATGGGATATTTACTCACGGCGGGTGAAACCAAGCCCTTCGTGCTCACGCGCAAGGACGAAAGAAAGCCGGTGAGCCGTCACGCTGTCGAACAACAAAGCAAATATGGCTACTCTTACCTGTCACTGTCCCCTGGGATGCCAGACCGCAACATGGAGCCGTTCCTGGTGACCCTGTCCCCCACTGCAGAAGAGATGCCTGGTTCGGTTCATGAAGGCGAGGAGTTCCTTTACGTGCTGGAAGGGGAAATGGAAGTGATCATTGGTGAGCACCGGGAGGTACTCTACCCGGGCGATACAATCTACTACCACTCTTCCATACCCCATGTAGTTAAATGTCACCAGGAAAAACCAACCCGAATCCTTGCCGTCCTCTTTGCGGAAACGAAATAGCAAGCTATTTACTGGGTACTAGGCAGTAAGCACCAGCAGGCCGCTGTGAAACAGTCTGGAAACGAACCGAAAGGTCATACCGGACGAGACGAAGTCGAGATCCGGTATCCAGGAAGGTATTGTTTTCTCTGGATTCCGGATAGTCGCTTCGCGACTTCCGGAATGACGGACTTGGCTCTCGTACTTAAAATACCGACTCTTTCAGCAGGCTGTTGGGCACCACACAGTAGTAGTCAAGTAGTGAGAGGAACTCAATCTTGATTGCTTTTCTCCTGAATTCTGGATTCTGACTCCTACCTTCCTGCTCTCTGTGCCATACCCATTGCCCTTTCAAGTCCGAAATCCGCAGCCCAAAGTTACGAAAGTGCTTAGTGCCCAGTCATTTCTGCCGGCTGCTTGCTGAATTATCAAGTTACTTCCCGGATCCCCGTAGGTTCCTTAGGAATCCTGCCCGTGTGCACCGCCTCTGAACGAAGTTGTCGACCAAGGATCTTTTCCATGGTCCTACCAATCTCCAGGACCCGGTCCACATCCACACCGGTATCGATGCCCATCTCGTCCATCATCACCACCATGTCTTCCTGGCAGACAAGGCCGGTGATGGTGGGATCTTGGTAGTAGTAACTGCCCGTTCCAGTTACGGGCACACCATCGACGATATTGGCGGGCTGGCCCCCTGTACCTCCCAGGGTCGCCTCAAAATGGGTAATGCCGGTCTGCAGGGCAGCCAATACATTTGCCAGGCCCCAGCCCCGAGTCGTATGAAAATGGGCCACGTGGAGTTTGGGGTCCGGGAAGGCATCCAGCACCATGTTGTAGTAGTCGTAAACCTTGTTTGGCGGTGCGGAGCCGTCATGGTCCGCATGTTCAATATCATCCGCTCCCATGTCCAACCATCGTCGGGTGAATTCCACGGCCTTTTTCATTTCAATGGGTCCTTCTATGGGACAACCCCAAATGGTGCTCACGGTGCCGCAGACTTTCATACCGTTGTCGTGGGCCACCTGGATGTATTTCTCTGCCATCTTCCAGTATTCTTTTAAAGAGAGGCCGGAATTCACCCGATGGTGTGATTCACTTGTGGAAACCATCATAAGAATGCGATCCGGACCGAAACCCTTCTGCCGCGAAGCGACAGCCCGCTCCACCGCCCTTTCTCGGATGGTGATGGCGGTGGTTTCAACATCCTTTATGCGGTCGGCTACGAGCTTACTCGTGTAGAGAACCTCCATGAGTTCATCAGCATCTGCGAACTGCGGCATTCCCTTGGGGTTGCCGAAGTTGGTAACCTCAATCCGCTTGAATCCAGCCAGAATCAACTGCTCCGCCAGCCACAGCTTGGCGCGGGTAGGAATGAACCTCTCCTCGTGTTGCAGCCCATCGCGCACACTGATATCGCCGAGTACCACTTTAGAGGGATATTTCAGACTCATACAGTTTCCTTTCTTTCCATCCTTGTGGTGTCCGTTGTCAAAGACGCTCAGCGCAAAGCGCAAAGCAGACGACCAGATAGTTATGAGGCGCTGAGCGCTCTGCGCCTAGCGCTATGCGGCGCACGGAGGGCGCCACAACTGACCAATACTCAAAAACGAAAATTGCCGAAAGTACTCTCAGGTATGGGCTTTAGGAGACTAACCTCCAGAGCAAGAGCAAGGACTTCGCGGATTTCCCTGAAGAAAAGTACGCGGTCATTAAAGAGTCTCGCTCCGCAATAAAAGGGATGGGCTTCGATTTCGTATTTCTTCAGCAGTTCGTCCTTAAAGGAGGTAGCCTCTGCCTCGGTCATCTCTTGACCCTTCGATTTCCGCTTTCTCATCTCGAGGCTTAGGAGCACCTCTGCCGCTGAACGCCCTGACATCACTGAAGTTCTGGCCCGCATGGTGGAGAAAAGGAAATGAGGCCGATAAGCCCGGCCACACATACCATAGTTTGCTGCCCCATTGTCCGGGCCTATAACCAACTGGATCCTTGGTACCTGAGCGTTGGAAACCGCTCGTACCATGTTAGCACCGTATTTCCCTATGCCCCTGTGCTCCGCCTCGGAGCCCACCATATACCCAGGTGAATTTTGCACAAACAGAAGGGGTATTTTTTCCATGCTGCAGCGAATAATGAACTCAGTAGCTTTGCGCGCTGCCTCAACAAAGATTATGCCAGAGTCGTTGGCTGCCACTATCCCCACGGGAATGCCCTTTATTCTGACCTTGCCCGTTACGATTTTATCTCCCCGGCCGGGGGCATAGTCGCGCTTGTATTCCTGTATACCTATCCCATCTGCAAAACTTTCAATAATGCTGCGCACGTCGATGGCCTGGTGGATTCCGGCCGGCATCAACTCATAGATCGTCTCCTCGTCCGTCGCCGGGGGACTCTCCTCCCACCGCTGGGAATGAAGTTTTTGCGGGGGCTCCTGCGAGAGAAGCTCCCGAACCTTTTGAATCCCTTCCAACTGATCCTTACAGAGATGGTCAGCCCCCCCAGACATTTGGGTATGCACCTCAGCACCGCCGAGGGCCTCCGCCTCGATATCCTCGCCAATTGCCGCCTTTACCAGCGGCGGGCCTCCCAGGAAAGAATAGGCAAGTCGTTCTATCATCAATGCTTCATCGGCCATGAAAACGATATAAGCACCACCTGCAGTATTGCCGCCGGTGCTCAAGGTAATCTGCTTGAGCCCCATGGCTGACATCCGGGCCATGTTATAGAACATGGAGCCAAAGTGGCCTTCGTCCGGAAAAACCTCAGCCTGCATGGGCAGAAAGGCTCCGCCGGAGTCGGCAATATAGACGCAAGTGAGTCCACACTGCTCGGCTATGGCTTGAGCCCGCATATGCTTTTTGAGCGTAATAGGGAAATAGGTCCCGGCCTTAACCCTGCTATCGTTGGCAAAAATCATGTTCCAATTGCCATGAATCTTGCCCAGGCCGGTGACCAGACCAGCGCAGGGCACGTCCCGTACGTTGCCAGGATAGTCCATGCCAAAACCGGCGATTACGCCCAGTTCGAAGAATTCTGTACCGGAATCGATGAGGGCCTGAATGAGTTCTCGAACCGGCCGTTTCCCCTGCCCGGCCAGTCTGGCGATGGCCTGCTCTCCGCCTGGATTAACGGCCTGCTGAACACGCTGCGCCAGATGGTCCTCTTCCTTCAGCCAATGATCTTTGTTTCTCTTTCTTTCTCTGCTCTGATCTTCGGGCATATCGGTAACGTCCGCTATTTTGTGTCTGTTGCCCGTTGTGTTTTCGGCTCACTTTGGTCGCCGCAGAGCGCAGAGAGCATGGCGCAGAGCATGGAGACAATAAGATCAGAAAAGCTATGCGCTCACCGCTTTGCGCTGGGCGAGGTTAGCGCCCCTTATACGCTGGATCCCGTTTCTCTTGAAAAGCCCTCAGTCCTTCTAACCGATCCTCGGTGGGGATGCATACCTCATAAGCGCTGGCCTCGATTGCCAACCCTGACTGCAGCTCCACATCCTGCCCTTTGTTGATGGCGAACTTGGCCTGAGCCACCGCAATGGGACCGGCCTTGAAGATTTCACCAGCCAGCTCCAAGCAGACATCCATGAGTTTGTCATCTTCGGCAAGTCGGTTTATCATCCCCAGTGCCAGGGCCTCCTGAGCAGTAAGTTGTCTGCCGGTATAGATGAGTTCTTTGGCCAGACCAACTCCTACCAGTCGCGGCAACCGCTGGGTACCTCCGGCTCCAGGAATGATTGCCAGCCGTGTTTCAGTGAGCCCCATGGTGGCCTTGGCCACAGCTACTCTTAGGTCGCAAACCAGTGCAAGCTCTGTGCCGCCACCTAAGGCGACCCCATTGATGGCTCCAATTACTGGGAATGGCAACTCCTCAATCTTGGTGAATAAGCGGCGAATAGCAGAAAGGAAACCACGCACCTCCCCCTCAGACATGGTGAGACGTTCTTTGAGGTCTGCGCCGGCACAGAATGCCTTGTCACCAGTGCCAGTGATAATCAGCACTCGAAGGTCTTCGGAAAAACGCGCTTCGTCGACAGCCAGTTCCAATTCCCGGAGTAGCTGGGAGTTCAGAGCGTTTCCCGCCTGAGGCCGATTGAGACTCAGAATTCGGACAGGTGGCCGGTGTTCCACCAGGAGGACTTGTGTAGACATGGACGTGCTCTCCTTTGAGGTACCCTGTGCTTCTCTGTCTGTGGCCATGTACTATCATGAATACTATGGGTCTCATACCTGTAGACGCAAAAAAATAATATTCCTAGCTTAATCTATATCCTAACCCCTCCAAGAATCAAGGTTTTTCAGCAACCACCGGAGCCGAGAAAGAGATTTCTTACCTCCGGAATTGGACAAGACGGGGGACCTTTGTCCCCAGCCAGAGATCCAGGAGAAGAGGCAAAGAGTTGGCTGGAAAGTCCCATGAAAATGATAGTTTTTATGTTGACAATCCTTCCCCTCGTGTTAGTGTTCTTTCCAGTACCTCTCAGGGTACAGTGTCGTAGGTTTTTTATGCTGGTGTGATGATCAATGTCTTTGTCGGTACTATTGTTCAAGGGGGTACGGCATGCGAATCAGAGAGGTAATGACGAAGGACCCTATCACCGTCGAACCTGAAACCCCTCTCTACAAGGCCCAAGAGCTCATGCATGAGCATAAGATCCGGAGATTGCCGGTGGTGGAGAAAGGAAAGCTGGTGGGAATGGTAACCCACGATATGATTCTGCGGGCTTCGCCCTCGCAAGCTACTTCGTTAAGCATCTACGAACTTCAATTCCTTCTGGCCAAGATGAAGGTCAGCGACATCATGGTCAGGGATGCTGTGACCCTTTCTCCGGATACGCCTCTGGAGAAGGCCTTAATCCTCAGTCAGGATCTTGGTATCCGTGGCTTTCCAGTGGTGGAGAATGGGAAGCTGGTGGGGATTAGCACCCACGGTGATATCCTGCGACTCCTCACCAGGGCTCTTGGCTTGCGGGAGAAGGGAGTTCGCCTCACCATCGACGGCCTTGGCGGACGGCTGGGAGAACTCAAGGATATCATTTCCATTTTCGATCGCCACAGAGCGGCTGTGATGAGCATACTGACCCTGCCCAAGGGAGAAGGAAATGATTGGTTGGTGGCAATACGGCTCAATGTGAAGGACGCCACTGCTATTGTCAACGCCTTAGAAACGGCAGGTTTGCAGGTCACTTCTGCGGATTAGTCCCATCGATGTACCTCAGGCATCAGAAGAACAGGTGTACCCTGCCTGGACCAACGCCATCCAGCATTCCCTATAAACGGTCCCCGGTTAGCTGAGCACAACAGATCCTCGAAAAGCCGGATACATCGGGACAGCTTTGCGCGGCAGAACAACGATATGAACCTGGATTGTTATGATCATGAGATTTTCTATTCCAATTTTTTTGGAAATATTTTATGCTGTGCTACGTGAAAGTTATTTTTATCTCTATCCTTACCGGAAAACTTCCCGCACACCGGCAGCCACGGG
>CAYFXH010000029.1:13995-32353 GCA_964346905.1 uncultured Desulfobacteraceae bacterium
TTATTTTTATCTCTATTTGCTCAGTCTGAGCACTACCCAATTCATTACGCGAGCGGACTTCGGTTAGAGCGGGGTGATACTACGTCATGGCGCAAGTGGTTTGGAAGGACATTATCTGGACAGGTGAAGACAGAGAGTTCGGCATCAAGGAAATTCTGACAATCCTCAAAGGCTACGGCCCCATGGAGATGCTCCACTTTGAAAAACCCGGTCAATACAGGGGCAAGCTAGGATTGTGGCTGGACGAGCAGGGTGTCAAACATATAACTCTCTATCATCTGGAAGTCATTGGTGCAAAGCGCAAGGGTGTAGGTAGAGAAGCACTCAAATATCTCCAAAAAATATTTGGTGGTGATGTTCACGTTGAGGATCCAGGTGAGACCACACCCTCGGAGGAGATGTCCGGCGGCATCCATGTACAACAGCCGAACCAAGAAAGCGCCTTGTTCTGGATAAAAATGTTTAAGGAGAACTTAATTCAATCGGTGGAAGGTGACCTCATGAACCTAGATGAGAAGACCTCCTCCGAACACCTGGAGAGCCTCAAACGAAAATTTACCGACGGACTGCAAGATCCCCCCAAGACAAACTCTCTAAAGTCCAGTCGATCATGAGACCTGATAATCCATGAGCCGCTCGTGCTGCGCCCTCCTCTGCGCCTTTGTGGCTGGTAGATAGTAGCGAAGGCCGCCACACTCAAATACCCGTATGGTTCCATCAATGGCGAGCCCGCAATTGTGCTCTTGCTTGCCCCCGATGACTGAATTGAGTCGATGCTTACAGTTGTAGCACTCCTTATAGCGGCATCGGCTATCTCTCGGTGCGCTCATGAAATCCCTCCTTTTCCTGGCGCTGTTATGGGACTGCACATCTGCGCCTGGTCATCTAGACTTCTTGCAGACAAAAGGCACCAATTGTCGGGGAAACGACAGTTCGGAGAGATGGTCATCCAATGATTGGCTTTGGCCATCTGTCGGGGATCAATGGAAGGTTCTTAGTCTGATCAAAGTACCTGTGTGATGTAACGTCATTGTACAGACTTCAGATTCAAAAAGCAAAATCTTTTTGAAAACGATTTCTTCAGGAGGAGTTTGCCTGCTTGCCAGAGGTCTCTCAGAAGAGTATGGTTATCCTGCAAAGAGTTCTCTGGCCGATACGGAGACCGGCCCCAAAAAATTGCCTCGCCCATTCCTGAGAGCTGAATGTTGATGGATGACGTGAAAATACAATGGTCACGTTGAAAAAAGGAACTGAAATCGAACTAGTGGTTGAGACTCTGTCCGTCGGTGGCAGAGGTCTAGCTCGGGTGGATGGCTTTGTAATTTTCATCGACCGTACCCTCCCGGGCCAGCGTGTTCGTGCCCGGATCACTCGCAAGAAAGCTTCTTACGCCCAAGCGCGGGTATTAGAGGTCTTGCAAGATTCCCCCAAGGCCATTGCCCCTCGATGCCTCCACTTTGGAACCTGCGGCGGCTGTTTGTGGCAGAACCTTCCTTACCATGAGCAGTTGGCGGTAAAAAGGGATCTGGTTTGGGAGTGTCTCGCCCATATAGGTGGCCTCTCAGAGGATTTAGTCCTGCCTACCTTGCCCTCCCCTAACATATATTACTATCGCAACAAGATGGAATTTTCCTTTGCGGCCCGCCGCTGGATACTACCAGAGGAATTGGGCCTCAGCCAGCTGGAAAAACCCCGCAACTTCGCCCTCGGTCTTCATGTGAAGGGTTTCTATGACCGGGTGTTGGATATTGAAGAATGCCACCTCCAGAGCCCCTTGAGTATGGACATACTGAAACACGTTCGCCAATTCGCTGTAACCTCACAACTTCCCCCGTACAATACCCGCAACCACACGGGTTTCTACCGTTTCCTCGTAGTCCGGGACAGCAAACACTTCGGGAACATACTTGTGGAGTTGATAACCGCACCCCACCGCAACAGTGCAGCAGTCGTGGCCCAACTTGCCTCCCTGCTCCGAACCGAGATCCCGGAGGTGAGTAGCCTGGTGCATGGGGTGAGCGCAAAAAAAGCTCAAATCGCCACAGCCGACACGCAAAAAGTAATTTTCGGACCGGGTTACATCGAGGAACACCTTGATGACTACCGCTTCCGCATCTCTTCAGGAGCCTTTTTCCAGACCAATAGCACGGCCGCCAAAATCCTTTTGCGGGAGGTCTCAGACGGTTGCGGGCTCACTGGCTCTGAGGTTGTTTGGGACCTCTACTGCGGTACGGGAACCATCTCCATTGGTCTCGCCAAAGCAGCCCACAGAGTTGTCGGTTTTGAACTGCTCCCGGCGGCGGTGGCCGATGCCCGGATGAATGCCCAATTGAATGGAGTGGATAACTGCGAATTCGCTTTGGGAGACATGAAGGTTCTGCTTGGCAACCCTTTTCCTCTACTGGACCGCTACGGCAGTCCACAGGTGGTGGTGACGGATCCACCGCGAGCCGGCATGCATCCTTCCGTGGTGAAAAACCTTGCTGCCCTGGCACCCCCAAGGATAGTGTACGTCTCCTGCAATCCTGCAACCTTGGCCAGAGATCTGAAAATACTTATGGAACGATATCGGTTGCTCCGGGTGCAGCCGGTGGATCTCTTTCCCCACACCGCCCATGTTGAAGTGGTTGCGGTACTGGAACGAAGGCAAGAATGAATTAGGGAGAACACAGAGATTGCCCTGAGTTTGATTACGAATCACCCCTGGCAACATGAGACCACAACCATGGGTTTCCCGATACTAAGATAGACAGAGTCCAGAGGGGCTCTTCCAAGCAGACCTTTGAATTCCCTGTGTCTTCTGTGGTTCAAAGCTTACTCCCAAGATGCTTACGCGTCCACATCTCTGACAAAGGCGGCGTTTTCCTGGATGAATGCGTAACGCCGGGCCGGTTCTCGGCCAAGAAGGGTCTCGAAGGCCTCGTTGGTGCGGGCACCGTCCTCGATGGTCACCTGGAGCGCCATCCTGGTTTTCGGGTCCATGGTGGTCCCCTTGAGCTCGGCGGCATTCATCTCGCCCAGACCTTTAAATCTCTGGATGGAAATAGCACTGTCAGGATACTGGGCCAACAGTTTCTCCTTGTCCTCCTCCCGATACACATAATGGACACGCTTCTTTTTCTTTTCCCGAATCTGAATCCGATACAAGGGTGGCTGGGCCAGGTAGACGTGTCCCTTCTCTATAAGCTCTCGCATGTAGCGATAGAAGAACGTGAGCAACAGGGTGGAAATGTGAAAGCCGTCCACATCTGCATCGCAGTTGATGAAGATCTTGCCGTACCGCAACCGGCTGTAATCGAACTGATCTCCCACACCCGTGCCGATACAGCGGCTGAGATCCTGGATCTCCCGGTTATTTCTAATTTTATCGGCACTGGCCTGCTCCACATTGAGAATCTTGCCCCTCAGGGGTAGCACCGCCTGAAAACTCCGGTCCCGGGCCTGCTTGCTGGAACCGCCAGCCGAGTCGCCCTCCACAATGAATAACTCGGTCTCATCCACCCGGCTTGAGGTGCAATCAGCCAATTTCCCTGGCAGAGTCAGCCGACTGGTGGCACTCTTTCGCCGGACACTCTGTCGGGCCTGGCGCGAAGCCTCTCTGGCCTGGGCTGCTAACACAATCCGCTCCACGATGGCCTCGGCCGCGGTACGATTATGGAAGAGGTAGTTTTCAAAGGCATCCTTTACCACGATCTCCACCTGGGGTTGTATATCTGAGTTGAGCCGCTCCTTTGTTTGGCCCTGGAACTCCAGGTTACCGGAGACAAAAACGCTCAGTACCGCCACTAGCCCCTCCCGGACATCTTCACCGGTTATTCCCTTTACCTTCTTGAGCTGGTTGTTCTGTCTGGTCAAGTACTCACGAACCGCCCGAGTAATGCCATGGCGAAAGCCATTCTCATGTGACCCACCACCGCTGGTGTACACTGAGTTGGCGTAGGAGTAGAGGGCCCGTTCAGTGACTGTAGTCCACCAAAGAACCATCTCCAACCGCAAGTCATTATCGTAGCTGAAATAAAAGGGCGCCTCGGTCACCACCTCTTTTTCCTGGACCAGATCCTCAATGTAGTTTCTGATGCCCTGTTCAAAATAGAAGCGCTCCTCAGTACCGTTAATCCGGTCATCCACGGTAATGGTCAAACCTCGGGTAAGAAAGGCCTTGGCCTTGGCCTGCTCTTTTATAACCTTGGGATTAAAAACAACATCTTTGAAGATATCCGGATCTGGTCGAAACATCACCGTTGTACCACGTGCACTGGTGGGACCCAGGTCTTCCAATTTGCTCTTCCGCTTACCACGGGCGAAATTCTGCTGCCATTTCGTCCCGTCACGCCGGGAGGTGACCTGCATAAATTCACTTAGGGCATTGACCACCGAGATGCCAACCCCGTGGAGACCCCCGGAGATCTTATAGCTCTTGGTTGAAAACTTTCCCCCGGAATGCAGGGAGGTCATAATGGTTTCCAACGTGTTCTTCCGCGACTGCGGGTGCTTGTCCACCGGGATGCCCCGGCCGTTATCGGTAACGGTTATGCTGTTGTCAGCGCCGATGGTGATGTGAATGCGGTCGCAATAGCCATTAAGGGCTTCATCCACTGCATTGTCGAGGGCCTCGGTAAAAAGATGGTGAAGGCCGGTGCTGGAAGTATTGCCTATGAACATTCCCGGCCGCAGTCGCACCGGTGCCAGCCCTTTGAGTACCTGGATGTCTCTGCCGGTGTAGGTGGTTACCATCACATCCTCAAGCGTTGAAAAACATCCCCAAAGAGGCCGTCGAGAAAGGAGTTGGCCCTGTCATCCTGAGCCATACCAAGGGGCTTCTCAGAATGACACACTCGGGGATTGCTTGAACAGCCTGCACGCTGCGCCCTTACGAAATCAAAGTTAAGTTTAAACTTATAAATACAAATGTCAAATAAAATCAACACGATCAACAACTCAAAGCTCGAATTTGAGTATGGTCCCCGTATTGTTCTTGTGAAGTGCGGTAATCGCATCTTACCTTCCCAAGCAACCAGTTCACCATGTCAGACAACAGAGTTGTTGCTACGCCATGCGCTCTCCGCTTTGCGCTATGCGAGTTCCGCTTCCTCCTCTTGATCCTCTTCAATCTCATCAGGTTTCACCTGGATTTGGGCGATCCCTCCACGAATGACCTTTCCCTTAGCGCCACGATTGTAAATGGGCAATTCTGCCACCGGTATTTCCTTTTCCTTGCCCTTCTGGTTTTGGATCAGGAGGGAGTCATCTTCGCTGACTGTAAAGACATCCAGCACGCCCGGAGGATCCGGCTTAATGAGTCTCATCCCACGGCCCGCACCGGCCAACACACTCACCTGAGCTACTGGAGTCAGCAAGACCCTGCGGCTGGTCGCTATCGCTAGGAGTGGTTTTTCGACCGGACGTAACGCCACCACTTCGTCTCCCGACCGCAGGCGAATCAGGGTTCGCCCGCTCCTGGTGCTTGGTTCCTCAAGACTGCTGCGCTCAAAACAAAAGCCCGTTCCTTGGCGGGTTGTCACAAGACAAAGCGGTGGGGGTGGTTCCAACCTCGGTGTTTCCAGAGGTTGGGCATCATCGCCAAGCTTGGGAAAGAACTCAAGTTGGCCGTGGACGTCCTCACCAGCAGTCTGCTCTGCTCGAATGAGAAAGGAGCTATCTAAGATGGATCCAGGCTCAGGCTCGGAAGGCAGTGCGGCCACGACTTTTTCCTCATCTTGAAAGTGGAACAGGGTCTGAATGGGATCTCCATAGCCTTTGCCAGAGACGTCCAAGTCGTAAATCCGACTGACATAGACCTTGCCAAAATTAGAAAAGAAGGCAATGGTCTCCTTGGTGTTGGCCCTGATGACTGCCAATACTTCGTCTCCTTCCTTGAGCAACTGCGTCCGGGGATCGTATGATTTCAAGCGCTTGAGCCAGCCGTTGCGGGTAATGACCACAAAGACGTCCTCATGGACCACAAAATCTTCTCTGTCATAGGTGAGCTGCGGTCCGCTGGCAACTACGGCAGTAAGCCGTTTGTCGCCGTACCCTTTCTTCACCGCGGCGATTTCTCGACGCACCTCCTTCCAGACCCTGGCCCTGCTGGCCAAGATGGCATGTATCTGCCGGAGTCGTTTTTCCCTGGTGGCCAGCTCCTCTTCTATCTTGCTGATCTCCAGCCTCACCAGGGCGTGTAACCGCAGGTCCAAGATTGCCTTCGCCTGCTCATCGTCCAGACCGAATCGTACCTGTAAATTCTCGTGGGCCTCGGTCCGATCTTCTGCTACTCGGATGATGGCAATGGCTGTGTCCAGATCAACAAAAATTTTCATAAGCCCTTGAAGTATGTGGATTCGCCTCTCCAGGCTGGCGCGCTCAAACTCCAGCTTGCCAACCACCACTTCCTTGCGGAAATCCAGAAAGTGATTGAGAATTTCTTTTATGGAAAGGCGCTCGGGAGTGGCTGATGGTGTCAAGCAGGTAAAATTTAGGGGAAAGTTGATCTCCATGTCTGTGTGCTTGAAAAGATAGGTCATTACCTTTTCGGGATCAACTTTGCCGTCTTTCAACTCCAGCACGATTCGAACGTTTTCGGCGCTTGCGTCTTTCACGTCATGTACCAAGCCGAGTTTTTTGGAAAGAATCAGGCCGGCAATTTTTTCCACGAGCCGAGACTTATTCACCGAGTAGGGCAATGAGGTGATAACCAACTGCTTCCTGCCTCGCTTGAGGGTTTCCACCTCGAATTCCCCCCGCACCTTGATGCTGCCTTTGCCGCGCCGGTAGATCTCCCTCAGTTCTTCAGGTGAGGCGATGATCTGCCCACCCGTGGGAAAATCTGGCCCTTTTATCCGGGCCATTATCTCGGCGGTATCTGCGTCGTCGTCGCCGATTAAATTGATGAGGGCGTCACACACTTCAGTGAGGTTGTGGGGAGGTATATTTGTGGCCATGCCAACGGCAATCCCACTGGAGCCATTGATGAGCAGGTTGGGTATCCGTGCCGGCAACACAGCCGGCTCCGAAAGGGTGCCGTCGTAGTTGTCGCTGAAAGCCACGGTCTGGGCCTTTAGATCGGTAAGCAACTCCCCTGCAATAGAGGAAAGCTTTGCTTCGGTGTACCGCATAGCTGCAGCCCCGTCGCCATCCACAGAGCCAAAGTTGCCCTGGCCATCCACCAAAGGATAGCGGAGGGAAAAGTCCTGAGCCATTCGTACCATGGCATCATAAACGGCCGCATCTCCATGGGGATGGTATTTTCCAATGACCTCCCCCACCACTCTAGCAGACTTGACGTGGCGCGCAGCTTGTCTGGCACCAATGGTTTCCATGGCATAGATGATTCGCCGGTGCACCGGTTTGAGCCCATCTCTCACATCGGGAAGGGCGCGGGAAACTATGGTGGAAAGGGCGTAGGCGAGATAGCGGGATTCAACTTCCTCATGCAGGATGGTCTGGGAAACCCCCATAGGCAGGTTCTCTCCCTGTTGTTCAAGGCTGAAGCAATACATCCTTTGCCCGGTTTGTTGGCGACTTGTAGCACCTGCAAACAACTCTGTCAAGAAGCAAAGAGCTATAGAATAAGGCAATTCTACCCATTTCTGGTAATACCAGTTTTGGGTAAAGTACGATTTATTCCCTGCAAATAATGAACTTCCAGTTGAATTATTGCCCTTTTTATTGTCTGATAGTGGCACTATTAGGGAGGAAGCTATGGAAGAGTTGCTGGAACTGTTGGAAGAATTATCTTCCTGTCCCGGACCCCCGGGAGGGGAGGAGCCCGTGGCCCGCATAATGCGAAAACACCTTGAGCCGGACTGTCAGATCCACCGAGACGGCCTGGGTTCTCTCATCGCTGTCAAGGAAGGAACTCGGAAGCAACCGCGCCTTATGCTCACAGCCCATATGGATGAGGTGGGGTTCATGCTCCAAAACATCACTGAGGGTGGATATCTCAGGCTGCAACCGCTCGGTGGCTGGATCGCCAGTCATCTCCCTGGCCAGCGGCTTCACATCCATGGCAGCAAAGGACCGGTGGAAGGAATAGTCGCTGCGGTGCCGCCACATTTTAAAAAGGAGCAAAAGAGTGAGCTGAAGGTTGAGGACCTCCTGATTGATGTGGGTGCTGCCTCTAGAGACGAAGTAGCTTCTATGGGGTTGCAACTGGGGGATCTCATCACACCGGCCAGCCATTTTGCCGTCTATAACGAGAAACTGCTTGCCAATAAGGCTTGGGACGACAGGGTTGGCTGCGCCGTGCTGGTTGCTGCGATGAAGCAGCTCAGTAATCATCCCAATACGGTTGTGGCGGCTGGTACCGTGCAGGAGGAGGTCGGCTCAAGGGGTGCGGTGACCGCGGTTGAGGTGGTCAAGCCTAAAGCGGCCGTAGCCCTGGAGGGGGCACCGGCCGATGACTTGCCGGGGATTGCTAAGGATGATCCCCAGGGTGCTTTGGGCAAGGGCTGCCAGATCCGTCTCTACGATCCATCCACCATCATCCACCGCCGCTTCTGGCAGTGGATAACAGAGCTTGCCCAAAAGCGGAACATTGCGCACCAACTGGCTGTCCGCCAGAGTGGCGCAACGGACGCACGCGCCATTCAACTGGCCCAGGGTGGCATTCCCACAGTGGTCCTCGGGGTGCCGGTTCGTTACGCCCACGGCCATAGTGGCCTCATTCATCTGGAAGACTTTCAGGCTACCCTAGCCCTCACCTTGGCAGTGCTGGAGAATTTGGATACTAAGACCCTCAAGTCGCTATTGCCAGCGTAAAAAGAATGTACAGGTAGCCTGAATTCCCAGCAGACAAAAACCAGATAAGCGAGAAAAACGGGAAAGGCGAAAAAGGTTAGACTGGGGCTTTGCGAAAATGCTTTTTTCACCTTAGCCCTTTCTCGGGGTGTTGCCAAGCGGTGCGTCTCATTGCTGAAAACCTGAATGCTACGAATTCAGATATGAACGACGATTTCGGTCGCATCTACCTAACTCATGATCTGCCCGGCACCGGCGGCCGTATTAAAGATCGACCGGAAGATTTCATTGTCGAGGAAATTCCCCTATACGAGCCCACTGGCGATGGAAGCTTCAGTTTTCTTCTTGTGGAAAAGACCAACCTCTCTACCCTGGATTTAGTGACCTGTATCCGAACCCATCTCAATCTCAGCGACAACCAAGTGGGATTAGCAGGCTGGAAAGACAAGCGTGCCATAACACGGCAGTGGATCTCGATTCCGCGCGAGAAGACATCAAAAAATCGGTTGAAGCAACTTGCCAGTGAAGGGATACAGATCCTGCAGGAGAGACACCATTCCCACAAGCTCCGCACCGGCCACCTTTTGGGCAACCGCTTCTCCGTCCTCATCCGCCAACCAGACCCGGGAGCTGAGATACAGACTCAAGCTATCGTGCAGCGTCTTCAAGCAACTGGCCTTCCCAATTTTTACGGGCGCCAACGATTCGGCGCTGGAGGTGACAATCCAGAAAAGGGTCTGGCCTTGTTGCTCGGGCAGTGCCGTGTTCGCTCTGTGCGAAAACGAAAACTCCTGGTGAGCAGTTATAGCTCCTTGCTTTTTAATTTCACCTTAAAAGCGCGGATGGAACAACATCTTCTCGCCAGGTTGCTTCCCGGTGACATTGCCAAGAAGCATGACACTGGTGGACTCTTCCTGGTGACTGACCCGGTGGCCGAACAGCCACGGGCAGATCGGTTGGAGATCAGCGCCACGGGCCCCATTTGGGGTAAGAAGATGAAGCGGGCCGAAGATGCAGCCGGTGCCCTGGAGGAACAAATCCTCAGACTGCAGGGATTGACACCGGATGTTTTTCACCAACAACCGGGAAGCAGGAGGCCTCTCCGGGTGGTGCTTAAGGATGTAACCGTGCATCAGGAGTCGGGGGGACTGCGCTTGGAGTTTTTTCTTCCCAAAGGTTCCTACGCAACCGTACTCTTAGATGAAATCATGAAAGTGTGAAGGGTGTCTTTAACTGATCAGTGGCAACAAAAAATCATTGATTCATGGCAGGCCGGCACGCAAATTCTCACCTCGGGGAGCCGGTTAGCTCGCCAACTTCAGCACCGCTATCGGCTCCAACAGCTAGAGAAAGGGCATAATAGCTGGTACCCTCTGGAAGTCCGGAGTCTCAATGGTTGGCTGCACCACTGTTGGCGGGATCTTTGGGAAAGCAGAGCTCCTGCGGGCTCCTGGCTGCGATTCCGTCTTTGGCATGATATTATTCGCAACAATCCGCCGCCGACTGATTTACCCCTGGATCTGGCTCTATGTCAGACTTTGGATCAGACCTTCACTGTGCTCACCCGCCACCGCCTGGACCCCACAGAGACCAGATATCCCTCTCCACTTCTTGCCTGGCGTCAGCAGATTTGTAGAGAATTCATTGCAGCTCTCAGCGATTTGGAACGTTACCACCCCTCTGAGCTGCCCCTGAGAATCGCTGGTGCCATCGATTCAGGTCATGTATCTCTTCCAGACTCTCTCATACTGGCCGCCTTTGAAGCACCAGCTCCCATTGAAGATGATCTCTTCCGTTTGCTCCAACGGAAAACCAGGGTGGCGGTTTTCCCGCTCCCCCAGAAAAAGCCTGCCAATGTCCGTGCAGTGACCCTGCCGGAGGTGGAACAGGAGATTCTCTACCTTGGACAAACCTTGTTGCATTCCTGTCAACAGCTCAGACCTGGAGCCATCGGCGTGGTAGTTCCCAATCTGAATTCCTACGCCCCAACCTTAAGAAAGACCCTGAACACCCTTCTGGGACAGCCTTCGAGGCCACAGGAAGAAACCTTCAACGTAACTCTGGGCACCCCTCTTTTGCAGCATTCATTGGTGCAGGCGGCTCTACTCCCTCTTCGGTTGTTAGGTGAGGAGGATAAGCGGGCGGTGCTCATCTCCCTATTGCTTTCACCCTATTACCTGGTGTGGGCCAGAAATCGGAACCAACTGGCTCGCCTGGACCGCCACTGGCGGGAGATGCGCCCAGAAGCAGAGCTGGATTCTCTGTATGGTAGGGCTCAAAGTAGCGACCCAGATGTGAGCCAATGGTTATCTCCAGAAGGAGCTGATCTGCGCCAGGTGTTGACGCCATTTCGGCAGAGTCGCTCCCGTTCCGCCGCAGAATGGAACGAGCTGTTTGAAAGACTGTGGACCTCTCTTCAATTTCCTGTTCTGGCTGACGAATCGGACCGAATTGCTTATAACCACATGAAATCCGCTTTAACCAAACTGGCCGCCGACCTTGGTTCGTTGACCATGGATGTGGTCACATTTCTGGCCTGGTTCCGACAGGCTCTCGCTGCCGAAATCTTCCAGGTGGGAGGTAGCGAGCAAGCCGGTGTGCAGGTGATGGGTCTCATTGAGTCGCGTGGCCTTGCTTTCCAGCGGTTGTTTCTGCTGGGTATGACATCTTCCGCACTACCCCAGCCGATACGGCCGCTTCCCTTCCTGAGCTTTGAGGAACGGAAACATATACTTGGCGGTTCCCTGAAAAGCCAGTATGACTTTGCCCGTGCAGCCTTCCATCACCTTATGGCCGCGGCTCCCGAAATCATTCTCACCAAACCCGAAGCGGTAGATGGAGAACCGGTTTCAGCTACACCATTTTGGCCGACACCGTGGCAGACCGCCATCGTGAATCTCTGGCACAACCCAGACGCTGCTTGGGCAAGGGTCGATTGGTTGCGCTCCACCTGGCGGGGTTTCTCCCAGCCACACCCTAAAAAACCCCTGCCAGAACCTCTTACTGCACCCATCCAATTCCCTGATTCACTTTCGGTGAGCAGTTTGGCCGTCGCTTTTCATTGCCCTTTTCGTTTTCTGCTCCAGGAGTTGCTCGGCCTGAAACCTTTGGCCGAACCTACGGCGGGGTTGCGCCCCGAGGAACGCGGCCAAAAACTCCACAAGGTCCTTGCCTGTGTTACCCGCAGGCTTCGTTTGCACCAACAGATGGACGATCTCGATTGGCAGCGGGTGTTGCCAACGGTACAAGCGTGTGTGGATGAGGTTCATGGTGATGTGGCTGTAGTTCCACCCTGGCAGGTGGAGCGTCGCCGCTGGCTCGGCAATGAGCTCGGGCTCCTGAGACAATGGTTCCGAGAAGAGCTCCATCACCTCGAAGCGGGTTGGCGCTGGCTGGCCGAGGAAATTCCCTTTCATGGTCTGATCCTCGAAGGGTGGCCCACACCGCTAAGCGGCCGTATTGACCGTCTCGACCTCCATCCCCAAGAGGGGCTCTTTTGCTGGGACTACAAGAGCGGCTCCAGCCCGAGCGCTTCCGAGGTTTTCAACCAACTGAGTGAACCGCAGCTTCCCGTCTACCTGCTGGCCCTGCTTCAGGGTCTGGTTGACCTTCCCCATCACCATCACTTGCAAAAGTTCCCCCTGCAGGCGGGCTATATAACGCTCAAATCGGAGAAAGATATCCGTCTTGATCGGCTGCAGGCCGATGCTGATCAATGGAAGCGTTTCTTGGTGGCATGGCAGGAGCGGCTTGCTGAACTCGGTCAAAAACTAAAACAGGGGCACTTTGATGTCGATCCCCTCCCTGGTGTCCCTGAGAGAAAGCGAGAGCAGCTTTGCGGTTATTGCGGCTTCCTCACAATCTGTGATCGTAAGGATTTTGGAGAGAACTAGAGTAAGGGCCGGTCTCCGTGCCGCCAAATGAGCATGAACACGAAGCACGCAAATCCCTGGAGAACACGGTGATCCGGTCTTCAGCAAAGAACAGGAAAGCTCGAGCTGAGAGCTGTTAGCTCACCAGAGGGCTAGGTGAACATCTCTAGTCCGCATCGCCTTTGAGGAGTGGCTAACCCCGCGAGGCTAAGTACCCCCCATGCTGACTGATAAACTCCCGGACGACAGAGCGAGAAACGCGGCCCTAGACATCCACCGCAGTTTCCACCTAGAGGCCCCCGCCGGGTCTGGTAAAACCTGGCTGCTTACCGGTCGCCTCCTCAAACTGCTCGCAGAGGTTGATCACCCACATGAAATCCTCGCCCTAACGTTCACCAATAAAGCGGCTGGCGAGATGCGGATGCGTGTCCGTGAGCTGTTGGATAGGGCAGCAGCAGGCGATGCTCCACAATTCTCCCAAGAACAACCTTTGCTGGAAGCTGCAGCCCGTGCCAACAAGCGTCAGCCTGCGCACCGACTTGCGGCGCCCGACGGCCTGAGGATCATGACATTTCACGGCTTCTGCCTTCACCTGGTGCAGCGTGCCCCCCTGGAAGCGTCAGTTGCTCCAGGTTCCCGCGTCATGGCTGATGAGGAACAACAGCAGCTTCGCACCCAGGTGGCCACGACCACCATTAACGAGTTGCTCCGTCGTGCCAACGATGATCCTTTGCGACAGGCGGTGGAGAATCGACTTCTCAGATTGAATAATAATTGGCCTGGACTCAGGGACGAGCTCACTGATTTACTGGAAAAGCGCGATCTCCTGGACGACCTCCTCACCCTCATGGGCAGCCATCCCGACCAGCACCATTTGGAAGCGGTTTTGAAAAGGAGACTGGAAGTTTTGCTCAAGCTCCGTCTCGCCAAATGTCATGGTGGTTTCGCCTCTACGTTTTTGGGGACTAGGTGGCCTCAGTTTATCGCTCACCTACAGCAACACGGCGCCGAGGCTGGGAACTGCTTGCCCGAAACGCTGCCCCCTGCCGAAGGCTCGCATCTCGAAATCTGGCAGGAAATAGCCACGACTCTGACCACCGCTGAAGGCAAACCCAGAAAACGGTTAGGACCGGCCGCCGGCTTTTACAGTGGTTTTAGTAAGAGCCAATGGGCAGAAGCCATCCAGGAGCTTTCTCCCGAAACCCTTTCCCGGTTCCAGAACCTCAAGACTCTCCCGAAGGTGGACGAGGCAGCCCCGGACCTGGACACCCTCTACGATCTAGTCCTGGTGGTGGGAGAGGTACTGAGCCGCTACCAATCAATCTGCCGTCAACGTCATCTGCTGGATTACGTTGAGCTTGAACAGGGGGCACTGCGCCTTTTTGACCCCGAGACTCCCACCGACCTTCAATTGTTCTTGGACCGGAAAATCCAACACCTGCTCGTGGATGAGTTCCAGGATACCAGCCGGAGTCAATGGCTCCTGATTCAGCATCTGTGCAGCGGTTGGCCCACTGATTCTGGAAAAACCCTTTTCATGGTGGGTGACCCAAAACAGTCAATATATGCTTTTCGCAAAGCCGAAGTCTCACTCTTCCTTGAAGCCAAAAAAGGACTACCCATTCCGGGCCAGGATCGCTTTCCGCTGGATTGTCTCCAGCTCGAAGCCAACTTTCGCTCACACCCCCGTCTGGTCACCTGGTGCAACCAGCTTTTCGGCCAGACCATCATGAATCGGACTGATCTGGAAGCGGATGAGGTTTCCCAAGTGGACGCCAAGGCTCTGGTTCAGCCCACCCCTGATCAGCTGTCTCTGAGCCTGTTCACCTCCGAAAATCAAAGTGGTGACTCTCGCGCCACCGAAGCAGCTTGGCTTGGCAAGGCTGTACTCCATGAGCTGGAGCAGTTGCCAGCCGGAGAAAAGATAGGCATTCTGCTCTTTGCCCGTACCCACCTTCCTCTTTACCTGCAAGGTCTCCACAATGCCGGAGTCGCAGTACAGGTGCAAGAGGGTGTTCCCCTAATAGCTCAGAGGGAGGTCCTCCACTTGCGCCAAATTGCTCATGCCCTGGTGCGCCCTCAAGACGACCTGGCATGGGCGGCACTGCTCCGCGCCCCCTGGTCTCAACTTCCTTTGGAACAATTTGTTCAGGTCGCACGTCGATCTGAACGAAATTGGCTGGATAAAATCAAGGCCACCAAGACAGAGTTTCCCATTGTCGCTGAGCTCTGGGAGGCAATGACACAGGCACGCCAGCGACTGGCCCGGGACGAGCTAGCAACACTCGTGGAACGTGTCTGGGTGGATCTGGATGGTCCTGCGGCGGTGGCCAGCAATAGGTTATCAGCAGGTGTGGCCAACTGCCGCTCTTTCTTAAACCTCCTGGCCAGTGCCGAGCAAGGAATTCCTGAAGAAACCTTGGGCAAGGCTGAACTGCTACTCCAGACTGCCTATGCTCCGCCTGATCCGGGGGCGGCCCCCTCCCCAGTGGAGCTGATGACAATTCATCGCGCCAAGGGTTTGGAATTCGATGTAGTCTTCCTTCCTTTCTTGGACTGGTATCCTCTGAGTGGTGGCCGCGGGTTTCAGCCACCCTACTTAATCGAAAGACTACCAGGATCTTGTGGAGAACATCTTATCGCCATGGCCCCCGACCGACGGAGGCACAAAGCTGGTGGGGTCTATCGACTCCTTGGTGACATGGGAGAAAAGAAACGGTTGGCTGAAGCCAAACGGATTTTCTACGTGGCAGTAACTCGGGCGCGTCGGAGTCTCTTTCTCAGTGGAATCGTCCAGACAAGAAATGGCGAGCTTTCACCCCGAAAGGAGAGCCCCCTCTGGTGGCTCTTTAGCCATCACCGGCTCAAGCTAGCTGAAAACGGTCAGCTGATCGCAGAAAATGGGAGCTCTCTGAATCTCTACTGGAATCCCGAGGTGAGCCTTGAAGATGGGTCCAAACCCTTCAAAGTGGAGCCACTGCCGAAGCCCTTACCGTTTTCTCCAGAACCCCTGCCCTATGTCTCGGTAGCTCCCTCTCAACTCGTAGACCGGCCGAAACTGAGCGGGGAAGAGGAGCAAGATCCCAACGCTAGAGGCAGGGGTGTGGTAACCCACAAAATTCTGGAACATCTGGGACGGGATCGTCCCCTGCCAAAGACCGAGGCTGTAGTTGCAGCTCTCATCAGCGAGGGTATCCCTGAAACCGAGGCAAACTACATAGCGGAGGAAATGCTCCTGGAGGTTCAGCGTTGCCTGCAGGACGAGTTTTTCGTCTGGCTGCTCGGTCAAGATCATCAAGAAGCCTATTGTGAATTGACCCTGGAGGATCACCCCGCAGGGGATCAGATCCGAACCGGCACCGTGGACCGGCTGGTTTTCGACGGCAGCAACTGGTGGATTGTTGACTACAAGACCAGTCGTCCGCTAACAGATGAAGGGGTGGATCGCTTTGTTGAGCGGGAAGTGGACGGCTATCGACCACAACTCCTTGCCTATAGGGAAATGGTCTCCAACCATTTCAAAGTCCACCCACGTTCGGTGCGTGCAGTGCTCTACTTCACGGCACTGCAACGTAAGGTCGAACTTACCCAAAAGTGGTAATACCAGAAATGGGTAAAAGGCTCATGTGGGGGAAAAGAGGGTATAGTAAACTTCGTCGCCATCTTTGAAACCGCGGGCCAGTTCCATGTGCCGCAGGGTGGCGAAAACATTTCTGAACTCCAAGTCGCTGATCTCCAGCTGCTTTATTAGCTCTTCCGCCGATACTGGTCCACGTTCTTTGAGCAATGACAGCATCTTTTCTTGGAGCGGTGTCAGCTGTTGACCCTGAGCCATGCTGCTTTTGGCCGTGTGCACCGCCCAGGGGTCACAACCTTTGGGGGGATTCACCGCGTCCAGGTAGCAGTCCTCACAAAGTGTCCGCCCCAGATGTTCAAACTCCTCGCCTTTCTCTATCGAGGTACCGCAACTGTTGCAATCACCCATTTCGCACCTCAGCTAGTTATTTGTGATCAATCTTATTCGGTGGGCAATGCCCACCCTACATTGCTCGGGCATGAGGCTCAAGGAAAACTTCAACCTTCTCATAAACCGCATTCCTTGCACCTTAAGGTTGGAGCCTTGCGCCATGTGGCTACCAGATTCTAAATTCCCAATTGTGACTCCTCTGTGCTTAATGCTTGCCGCTTAGTGGCTAGTATTCCACAGATGTCTCCAGACTGAGTAACTTGGCACCCTGCTTCAGGATAAATTCGCCATCTATGGTCTCCCAGATCCAGCCCGAGTAGCCGTACCCACCAACCGGCTTGGAAACAAAAGCACCCTCCCATGACTCCGAGCGGGGCTGATTAACGGCCACGGTACCGAAGATTCCAAATGTCATCTCACTCACCGGATGGCAATAGGGTTCGCCGACTAACTCCCCCGCAAGCCTTTGCGCCTCTTGCTCGTCTCCGTAAATCGCAGCTCTGAGTCCATAGCGATTGTCCCGCGCCAAGTGAATCACTTCCTCAATGGTTGAAAAAGAGCTCACAAAAGAAACTGGGCCAAAGGTCTCTTCTCGCATACCCACCATCTCATGGCTGGCATCTACTACCACGGTAGGGTAAACCAGATTACCTTCGATTTTGCCACCAAGAACAATTCGCGCACCCCGCGCTACAGCATCCTCGAGTTGCGCTTTGATGCCCGCAATGGCCCTTGGGCTTCCCACCGGTCCCATCTCTGTTTCGGGGTCCTCTGGATCCCCAATTCTTACCGCCCGGCTGTAATCCAGAAATAGCTCTAAAAAGTCATCGTGGATGGTCTCGTGCAGATACACCCGCTCCGGGGCCGTGCAGGTCTGGCCGGCATAGAGATATCTGGCATATGCCAGTTCCTGAGCCGCAGCATCCAGGTCGGCACCCTGTAGCACAATGAAGGGATCTTTACCCGGTCCCTCGAAGACAAACTTCTTTTGCTGGGCCTTCATGGAATCCTGATACTGCCCAGCGTATGTATCGGTGCCAAATAGGCAAATGGCCGGTATTTGAGGACTGGTAACGGCATGCTCGAGAAAGGTCCTGCCTTCAGCATAGTCAAAACGGATGGCCTCACCGAAGATAGGCTTGTAGAGAGACTCAGTGAAACCGGCAATCTCGGAACCTCGAGAGGCAAACTTCACCCGAACCCGGTTTCCAACCAAGTAAATGGAGACTATGGCAACATTGAGCCAGGCGCTGCCATTGTAGGGTAAAATCAGGGCAACTTCTTGCTCAGGCCCACACAAGGGCCGCCTCCTGGCAAAAGTTGATACCATCTCATCGAAGCCCTGTACACGTCTCAGGATGACATCTACCTCCATACTGCATTCACGGTGGGTGAAGCCGGTATCGCGCACCGCAACGGAAATCAGCTCATCCCGCTTTGCCTTGATCTCCGCTACCAAACGATGCACTTTTTCCACTCGTTCTTCAAGACGTAGCATTCTTCTTCCTCTGAAGATGAACGACCGGTGGTGCTCAATACTTCTACCCAGAACGTCATTCTAGTAGGGATCAGGGTTCTTTGTCACCATAAATCGATGGATTATCATACTGGCTTCACCTGACCTATTACCGTTTTTCTTTGATCGCTGCATCCAGTCGGCTGGCCGCTGCCAGCTGATAAACCCTTGCTTTTTTCCGGGAGGCCATTATGTTATAGAGCGGTCAGCCTTTGGCTCTCAGCCCCCAGCTTTGGGTATTGAAAAAAACTGTGAACTGTCTGAGGA
>CAYFXH010000029.1:32363-36096 GCA_964346905.1 uncultured Desulfobacteraceae bacterium
TTCGTCAGTCCCCTACAACGCTGCCCGGTCATCTAATGGTTGAACGTTGAGAGCCGACCGCTGCCGGCTGGGAGACTTGACTTCCTGTATTCACTGTCATGAAAAGGAACCGTTGGCATGATGAGACGTGAGGTCCGCGAAATAGAGAATTGGCTTCGAGAAGTACGGCGTGATTTCCACAAACACCCCGAGCCCCGTTTTCAGGAAACCCGCACCGCTGCTAAGGTCGCAGAATACCTCCGTGAACTCGGCCTCGAGGTGCAGACCAAGGTTGGCGGCACTGGGGTGGTAGGGTTGTTCCGTGGTGCTTCTCCCGGAAAGACACTCGCTATCCGTGCGGATATGGATGCCCTGCCAATTCAAGAAGAGACCGGTGCTGATTACGCCTCGCGTAATCCTGGTTTCATGCACGCTTGTGGCCATGATGCTCACATGGCCATGGCCCTGGGCTCAGCCCGGCTGCTGGCGTCATCCTCTGAATTACAGCGACAGATCAGCGGCCAGGTCAAATTCATTTTCCAACCAGGTGAGGAAGGAGGACACGGCGCCAGAGAGATGATCGCCGCTGGAGTGCTGACGAATCCAGTGGTGGACACCATTATTGCCGCCCATGTCGCTCCCCTCATACCATTTGGTACGGTGGGTATCTATTTGAGAGAAGCGTGCGCCTCTGCGGATTCATTCCATATAAAAATCACCGGCAGGGGTGCCCATGCAGCCTACCCCCATCTCAGCCAGGACCCGGTCTTGGGAGGTGCCCAGCTCATAACCGCTATTCAGTCCATAGTGAGTCGCAATACCGATCCTAGTCAGGGGCTGGTTATCAGCGTCACCCAGGTTCAGGCGGGCACCGCCACGAACGTTATTCCCGAGGAAATAACGCTCGGTGGCACCATTCGTGCCCTCAACGAGAATGTGCGCAAACATGCCATGAACCGGCTAGAGGAACTGGCGAAGTCTATCTGCCAGGCCCATGACCTACGTTGCCAGATCAGCTACGGAGACGGGTATCCCATAATGAGAAATCACGAGCCGATTAGCCGCTTCGTTGCCGCGGCAGCCACTGAAATGCTCGGAGAGGATAAGGTGATCATCCGTCAGCCCAAGTTCGGCAGCGAAGACTTTGCTTACTTCCTAGAACGTTGCCCTGGAGCAGGGTATGAACTCGGCTGTTCCAACGAAGCCAAGGGTATTACCCATATGCTGCACACTCCTCGTTTCGACATGGATGAAGATGTATTGCCCCTGGGGGTTGAGCTCTATCTGCGCTTAATAGAAAAGTTTTTTCAATAGCTATCAGCTTTCAGTTTATCGCTTGGCGCATGGCGCATAGCGAAAAAGAGAAGAAGGCTGAAAGCTGACCGCTGACGGCTAATAGCTCAAAAAATGATCTCTTTCTCTAATGTGCATAAATCCTTTGCAAAACAGGATATCCTGGTGGATTGCTCCTTCCAGGTGAATGGAGGGGAGCGTGTGGGCATTATCGGCGCTAACGGCTCCGGAAAAAGCACTGTCTTCAAACTACTCCTAGGGTTCGAACATCCCGATCAGGGTCAGATTTCCAAGCCCAAAAATCTACGTCTGGGATATCTACCCCAAGATGTCCTCCAATTCAGCGGCAAGACGGTCTTGGCTCAAGTAATGGACGTGGCAGAAGAGGTCCTGGAAATCGAGAGAAAACTCTCATTGCTGGCCGACCAACTGGAGAAACCCATGCCTGAAGCAGAGTTGGCAGCTACAGCGGAGCGCCAGAGCCGTCTACTCGAGGAGTACCACCGGCTCGGCGGTTACGATCTCGACGCCAGAGCGCGCAAGGTGCTCGCAGGTCTCGGTTTTGACGATGGGGATATGTACAGGCCGGTTGATGAGATGAGTGGTGGCTGGGCTATGCGGGTGGCTCTGGCTCGCATCCTCTTGGCAGAACCGGATCTGATCTTGCTGGACGAGCCCACCAACCATCTCGACCTTGATTCACTCATTTGGCTTGAGGAGTATCTTGTTCAGACCCGGTCAGCCCTCATGCTTGTTTCCCACGACCGGGTGTTTCTTGATACCGTTGTCCATAGGCTCCTGGAATTGGAAAATGGACGGATAACCGCATATCCTGGGGATTTCCAACATTATCTGGAGGAAAAAGAAAAAAGGATCCACAGTCAGTGGTCCGCCTACAACCATCAGCAGGAGCAGATTCGCCAGATCAAAAGGTTCATCGATCGCAATCGGGCTCGCAAAGATCGGGCCCGTCAGGTGCAAGGCCGCATCAAAATGCTGGAAAAAATGGACCGCATCGAGCCCCCTCTCTCACCGGACCGTTTTTCTTTTAGCTTTCCACCCCCGTCCCGGGCACCGAAGGTGGTGTTGCAAATGCAGAACGTTTCCAAACGCTATGGAGAGGAGCAGGTTTTCAGAGATATAAGTCTCACCCTTCAACGGGGTGACCGTGTTGCCCTGCTCGGTCCCAATGGTGCCGGCAAGACAACCCTGGTCAAATTAATGGCTGGAGTACTTGATCCAGACAGCGGCCAACGGTCCATCGGCACTGGTGTTCGCATCGCCTATTTCGCCCAGCAGCAGCTAGAGCTTCTAAATCCGCAGCAGACCGTCCTTGAATCCCTCAGTTCTGTGGCCGGAGATATGGCTCAGGGGCAGCTGCGAAACCTGCTAGGCGGCTTTCTCTTTCGCAAAGACGAGGTGGAAAAACTGGTGTCTGTTCTGAGCGGTGGCGAGCGCAGCCGACTTCTCCTCTGTCAAATCCTGGTACAGCAGGCAAACTTCCTCTTGTTGGACGAGCCCAATAACCACCTGGATATTCAAGGTCGCCGGGTACTGGAAGAAGCTCTAGGGGCATACGGCGGTACTGTCTGTCTGGTGAGTCACGACCGCCACCTCATCAATACCATTGCCAATAAAGTTTTGGTAATTACAAATGGGAGGGCGGAGACATTTCCTGGAAATTACGATGATTTCCAGGCGATCTGGAAAAAGCGTTTGCAAGCCACAACACCGCTAACGGAAATCGAATCCTACCGAAGTGAAGCAATCCCAAGTGGAAAAAGAAACAAAGAGCAAAGACGTTTGGAAGCAGAGTGGCGAAATGAGCTCCACCGAAAGAAGACCCCGCTCACGGAACGGCTCGAAAAGCTGGAACGGGCAATTGAAGAAATCACCGGCCGGTTGGATGAATTGAACCGTGTTCTGGCACAGCCCGAGACCTACGAAAATGGCGCCGACATCACAGAGCTGAACCGTGAACACGGTGAACTGAAGCGCTCCCTGGATGAATACAACCGACAGTGGGAAGAGACAGCCTTCGAGCTGGAAGCGCTGGAGAAATCCTTCTGGAAGGAAAAGACTCTGAGCTAGTAATGGTAATGGAAACATAGAGCACCACTTTCGGCCTATGATGAAATGATTCGTTCTGTGTTCACTTGTTACATGGTGGTGTTGAAAAGAAACAAGCCAATTCTTTAGATACCAGCCTATTTGCTATCAGGGAGCCTCCATTTCGGAGCAGATATTAGCTCTCCAGGAGTCCCTTCTCTGCCAGGAATCATCCTTCCCTGAAAGTAGATGGTGGACCATTCTTCTCTGATACCAGTTTCGCTTGTATACGATCCTTTCTGCCAAAGCCATGAGTTTCCGTTTTTGGTGTCGAGAATAAACACCATAGGGGTGGATCCACGAAAAATGGTTATCGCCTGATAACGTCCCTCACCGTCACTTAATACTGCTG
>CAYFXH010000030.1:0-25207 GCA_964346905.1 uncultured Desulfobacteraceae bacterium
CTTCTGCTGTTCGAAATTCCTTGTTCGACATTCGATATTCAAACTACTGAACAGGCTGAATCCCGCTCCAAACGAGACTGAAAGTTCGGCTCTATATAACCTGAGGCAAGCCAACTGTCCTTGACCAGGCCCAAAGCACGTGATCTTCTGACGCAGCAAGAAAAGGACCTTGCGACCGTACCAGGAAAAGTGATACCTAGTACATGTATTGATTTAAATGATCTCGTCAGCAACTACTGTGGAAGAAAGAGGCCATTCTGTCCAAGGCATAACTTCTCAACACCGTTAGGGTGATTCTCAAGTACTTCATGTATGCGGTCTTTGAAACAAACCTAAAGATCCACATAGTCATGGAGTATACAGGGACCTTTCGTGACCCGCTTGAACGTAGAGGATGTTATGGAGCTTCTCGAGGTGGAGACCATTGCGGGCACAACGCGGCAACTGGAAAGGCTCTGTAAATGGATAGAGACTTTGGTGGAGAAGCGAGGCAAAGTCGAGGTGTGGGAGAATAGGCGGAAACTGCTCAGTCAATGGGAGGAATATCTGAAGGGTACGTCCAAAAGCTGCTGTTAATTGCCAGCCAAGAACCATAAGATTCAGCGGAGTCTGGGTGAATGGGCTGAGTTACAAGACACGTCGAAAAGGAGGTAACCAGCGAATGGTTGGACGATGTGTCCCTGATTACGGTGAATAATATATCGTTTTTATAGACATTTACTCTATACTCACACCCGTTGCCAACGTTATTTCCTCCTCCCCGCTACACCCCCAAGAGGATGACCGGCTGGCTATGGAGTTTTTGGATGGACACTGACTATGTAACCGACAACCGGACTCACTTCGTCTTTACTGACGGAGACCGAAGCAAGGTGGCAGAAGATTCGTTGGGTCTTTCATTGCGCCGTGGCAGTAAGGAGCTATTCTTACCCTCCGGGTTGGTCAAGAAATACCAGACCCCCGTCTTCCGGCTGTGCCAGGCCTCCCCGGAAACGATTTTTCCTTTCAACCGTATACCGGCGCTCAAGACCACGAAGTCACCATCTTCCCTTTTTCTACCATAGACACGCGCATGTCGTCTCCGGCCATCCTCGCACTGGACCATCCGCTTTTCCATGTCTTCTCCTCTGTCCCGAAACAACTAGGCTGCGGTCCCTGTATTAGTATACCCCCCACTAGAAGCTTTTACCAAGGCTCATTCCCAAGACACGACGCGGTCCACGTCATCCGCTCCTCGACGTCACCATTGGCATCCTCCAGACAATTGGCGGCGGTTGGAAGGACCTCCAAATCTCCGGACACCATCCAACCGCCGCATCGTAGGGACAAATCTAGCTCTTTAGCTTGCCCATTGTCTTGGTCAGCTCAATCATGACGCCGAGCCCTTCTTTGACTTCTTTGTTGGAACTGGCCCAGAGTAAGCCGAAAGGTCCAATGCTCTTGGCGGCCTGCAGATCAACCTCGGCGGGCACTTCAGCAATTTTCTCCAAAAAGGCTGCGGCCTGCGGGTCGGAGATCTTTTTGGCTACGTTGAGCAAGGCGACCAAGCCGTCGCCGATCTGGTCGATGTCTTCGGCAGTGTACGCGGCCGCGACCTTTGAACGAAAATCCAGCGTGGCCCCAATAATGCGGAACACACCCCTCTGTTCCAGATCGTCCAGATAATTGATAATCTGGGGCAAGCTCGTTTTAAGCAAGGGCTCCAGGGTTGTAACGAAGTCAATGATGTTTTCCAGCTGACCAAGGCTCCAGGTGATGTTACGGACACTTCTGAGCATTCGCTTCGCCAACTCCATCAAATCTTCCAACTGGAAACTGGCTTCAACGTCCGCCAGTTCTTTCACCAATGCTTGAGTGGCCGGTTGGGCCAAGAAGGTTAAGTCATCCTTGAATTCCGCCATGCTTTTGGCGGATTGAGCTAGAGGAGTCAGCTGGCTTTCAATACTTTCAAGTCTCTCCAGAATCAATTCTTCATTAGTCATATCGACTCCTCCCTTAGATAGGCTGGCGCATCTTGCCAGCCAAGTTGAACTGGCTTTCCAGCGGCAGTTCAAGGCCCTTCAACATCAGGTTCCAGTAGACCCACTTGAACATCATCTTGCCAATATAGTTCATCTGGCTTTCACCCAGCAGAGAGAAGGGTCCCAGTCCGGGAAAAGGAAACTTTCCGGGAAGGGGCTCTGTAGTGTAGTCGAAATCGATCAGGTAAGCCATACCATGGCTCGAGACTATAAATCACGTCGAGTGGCCATCATAGTCTGGCCGTGGCTCTTGGCCCTCTATCTCGCGGACGATGTTCTCCACGACGACGTCGGATTCGTAGTGTGCAACCGCACCGGACTTGGAGGTGGGCACATTAGTGGCGTCACCGATTACATAGATGTTTTCGAAGTCTGCGGCCTGCAGTGTGCCCTGATTGGTGTTGACGAAACCCATGGGGTCACCGAGACCGCTGTCCATGACCACCTGGGCGCCGAAGTGCGGCGGGATGGAAATAAGGAGGTCGTAGGAAACCTTATCACCAGTTACGGATTCGATCGTCTTGTTGCTGACATTCACATTGTCAATGGACCAGTCTGGAATGATCTTGATGTTCTTTTGAGCGCAGACATCGCCCAGGACTTTTGAAGATATAGGTTTTGTAAAGGCACCATCCAGCGGCGTGACCAATTCTATCTCCACATTGTCCCGGACGCCATGGTGTTTAAAGAACCAGTCCGCAAGATAGACGAACTCCAGAGGCGCAACCGGGCATTTGATTGGCATTTCAGCTATATTGACCACAACCCTTCCCTCGCTAAAGTACTTCCATCTCTTGTAGAGAGCTGTGGCTCCTTCCAAGGTGTAGTAGGTATGGATGTCGCCTTCCCAGTCTTCCATCATGCCGTCTACTTCTTTAGGCTCGACCCTGCAACCCGTGGCGATTACCAGCCAGTCGTAATCGTACTGACCCTTCTTGCCCTTGACTTTCTTTTTCGCATGGTCAATGTTGACGACCTCGTCGATAACGAATTCGACGCCCGGCGGTACGAACTCGGTTTTAGGCTTTGCACATTCCTCCGGCGTGTAAATTCCAAAAGGGATGAACAGCCAACCAGGCTGATAGTGGTGTTGCGGATCCTTGTCCACGACAGTAATCTGCCACTCCCGTTCATCCAGCTCCTTGCGCAACTTGGCGGCAACCATTGTCCCACCGGCGCCGGAACCCAAAATGAGAATTTTTTTCATGCCTCTCCTCCTCTCTATATGGTTTTTACTGAAGACACCGTACTTTCAAGTCGCTCCGGAATCAATTCTTCATTTACCATAGCCTTTGCTCTGTTTGGTGCTCTACCGCATCTTGCCAGCCATAGTCATTTGGCTCTCCAGGGGCAAGTCAAGACCTTTGAGCATCATGTTCCAGTAGACCCACTTGAACATCATTTTGCCATAGTAGTTGGTGTTGCTTTCGCCCAGTAGGGAGAAAGGACCGAGACCTGGGAAGGGGAACTTGCCCGGCAGAGGCTCGGTTTCATAGTTGAAATCTATGAGTAACGCCTTTTCGTAGCCCGAGCAGATGAAGCAGGTGGCATGACCGTCAAAGGTGGGCTTCGGCTCCCGGCCATGAATCTCGAGTACCAAATTTTCCACCACCGTATCCGACTCGTAATGGGCCACAGCCCCAGCCTTTGAGGTGGGAACGTTGGTTGCGTCCCCGATTACGTAGACGTTGTCATAGCTCCTGGCTTTGAGGGTGTAGTGGTCGGTGTCAACGTACATCATGGGATCACCCATGCCCGAGTCCCCCACATATTGAGCGCCGAAGTTTGGCGGTATGGCGACCAGCAAATCGTAAGGAATTTTATCACCCTTGTGGGATTGGATGCTCTTTTCGTCAGCGTTGACCTGAGCTATGTCGAAATTCGGGGTGAACTTGATCTTTTTCTGGGCTGCATAATTTCCGAAGGTCTTGGCCGCCATTGGTTTGGTGAAAATCTCGCCTAAAGGCGTTACCATTTCAATCTCTACCTTGTCCCTGACGCCGTGGACGTCGAAGAACCAATCCGCCATGAAAATAAATTCTATCGGTGCAACCGGACACTTGAAGGGCAGTTCGGCAATGTTGAGCACTACTCGGCCCGACTTGAAGTACTTCAACTTATCTCGGAGGGCAACAGCCCCTTCCAAGGTATAGAAGTCGTGAATGCTGTCTCGCCAACCGTCCATCATGCCCTTGACTTCTTCGGGCACGATACGGCAACCAGAAGCTATGATCAGCCAGTCGTAACCGTAGTTACCCTTTTTCCCTTCCACCGTTCTCTTGTCCGGGTTGACTCCGACCACCTCATCGAGTACAAAATGAATCCCCTTGGGGATGAATCCCCGCTTGGGCTTCTGGCAATCTTTGGGAGTATAAATACCGAATGGAATGAATAGCCAACCGGGCTGGTAATGGTGGATTTCGTCATTGTCGATGATGGTAATCTGCCATTCCCTTTGGTTTAGCTCTCTATATAGCTTGGTGGCAACCATTGTCCCGCCAGCCCCTGAACCCAAAATGACGATCTTTTTCATGTTCGTCCCCTTCCCTATCTGGTGCCTAGTAGAGGAACCGTTGAGCAAGAGTATGCAAACGCGTAGTCTGTAAAGCTTTTCCTATTTCTACAAGACGACGTCCAAGCACCTGCCGGTTGTACATAAGAGCCTTTGCTGTTGTTTCAGGACCACTCTCTATTTCTCAGGTGGGTGCGGTAAAGAACAATTTGTTTGAACAATCATGGCACATTAGGTCTATTATAGAACAGGAATAATAGGAGTTACCCCCATTTTTTTGAAATTGACTGTCCACCTACCTTCTCAACGAATGTCCTCCCGCCTAGGTACAGTATCTAAGGTGAAAACCGATCAATGGGAATATGCGCCCTCAGCGATATGCTCTCCCCTGGCTGGACGGAAAATCTTTTCGTTCAGAGGACGAATACCGCAGAACTAGACCATTTTTAGCAAAAAAATAGCAAAAAAACTGACCCCTACCTTCTCACCCAAAATTCTGGGGGATGGAACCATGGACCTAGATAGTAGATGGTTCATCACGGTAGGGGTGATATGCCAAGTGGCGCTTGCGCTTAAGGTGCGGAGCGAAAAAGATAATGGATTCGGAGAAAACACGCACGATCACTTTGCAAAACGTACGAACATCTCAGAATAGAATTTTTCTTGCAGCTTGCATCTAAATATTAGGCGAATTTGCCCAATATAACTGGCACACTGCAGTGTTTTTGTCAACCCAAAAGAGGGGAGGAGCACCCGCTGCAATTCAGAGTTTCAACCAGGTTTCATTGCGGGTTTTGTAGTATTATTGGTCAGCACGTTGTGATCTGTACATACAACGGTTGGATAGTAACCGTCTCCGGCCACCGTTATCGGATTCTGTGCGGTCTTTTCACCACCACCTCTTCCACCTGCCAGGGCGACCTGGTACCAGTACCTGCTGCGCTCCGATCCTGACAGTGATCTTGTCCACATCTCCCGCATGATAGATCCGTACATGGATCCACATGGACGACAACTTCAGTCACCTCGTTCAGGGAATCCACAAGCATCTTTTCTATTTCGTCGGCCTCTACATGTGCCTCCACCAGGCCGAAACTCCGTGGGACAACCAAGTGAAAATCTACGTGAACCTTGTCCCCATACTGCCGGGTCCGAAGTTGGTGAATGTTAATCCAGTCCGATCGCCGATTTGCATTGAGAATTTCCACAATTCTGCTCAGCAGTTCTGGATCTGCTTCATCCATTAATCTGCCAAAAGATTCTTTCACCAACCGCCAACCGGTGAGAATTATATTGACCGCCACGGCACAGGCAGCCAGAGGATCCCAGCCATACCAACCGGTAAGTTTAACCAGGATTAACCCCACTACCACCCCGACACTGGTATATACGTCAGTGAGCAGGTGCTTGCCGTCGGCCTCCAGAGGCAAGGATCTGGTTCTGCGCCCGGTGCGGATTAGAAATAACCCTAGGGTAAGATTTATTGCCGAAGTCCCGAGCATGAGAAGTATACCCAAGTTCAGCTGGGCTAGCTCGTGTGCGCGGAAAAAGGCGGGTATTGCCTTGTAGAGAATCGCCACCGCCGCCAATATGATGAGAGCTCCCTCAAAGCCAACCGAAAAGTATTCAATCTTTCCATGCCCGTACGGATGACTCGTATCCGGAGGTTGATCGCTCAGGTAGATACTGTAGAGGGCGAAACTGCTGGCCACCACGTTAATAATGGACTCTAGGGCGTCGGACAGAATTGCTGCCGAGTCCGTGAACAGATAGGCCACAAACTTGACAATCATCAACACACCACCCACGGAAATGGCAAGGACCATCGTGCGAAAGCGAACAGTTGGTTGGGGAATTTCCATGCTGTTACTGAACATCGGTTATGTGTTGTCTGATATTGAGAAATGCCAATGAGACATCAAGGAGAGAGAAGTGCAGCGGGCCTTGCCAAAGAAGAACGAATGATAGAGACGAAATGCTGTTGTCATTTGTCATTTCACATTTCTTCATCTATCATTACCTTTGGTCTGGGCCAGAAATTCCGTTAGGTAACTGCGTGTCCTCTTCCCTTGGTTTGGATCATTACTGGATTCACCAAGAGCTTAATCATAAATGATAAATGCTCAAATGCAAATGATTGGCTGACCGGATAGCTACCTCTGGTTATTTTGCCAGGGCGAGTGCGTACATGAACGAGCAGAGCAAAACTCTTGAAATCATGCGCCGCATCGGCGCTCCAAAACCAGAAAGGATCAGAATAACCGGGATTCTGCAGAGCCCGGAGCTTGCTTCTCTTACCTTAGAACTGCCCGGAGAAGACAGTGATTCCTCAACAGCGCTTCTGAGCCTTCTGGGATCACATAAGATCAATATTCGCTTTATTAGCAAGTATTATGACTCCACCGGCAGTACTTCCGTGTGCCTTTGTATTGACAGAGAATCGTTGGATACTGCATTGGAGCTCATCGATACCAATGAATCGTCTCTGGGGATCAAAGACTTTACCTACCGCCCGCAGGTGCGGGTCGTCTCCATATACCCGCACAGGGAGCGAGCGCGGGTGGCAGAAAGGCTTCTAACTACCCTGCGGATGAACGGCTTTGAGCCGCTCGCTGTCAATAACGCCAGTTCAGTAATATCCTGTGTGCTCAGCAGTGAATATGTCGAGCAGGCTCTGGCCTGCCTGAGTGATGCCTTTGAGCTACCTTGATCTTCCGGGCGTGAATCATGCGATGGCCATGTTGGCCAGCTGGCTCGGCTTCGGGTCAGAAGAGGAATAGGGTGTGAGTCTCACCGAATCCCTTGAGATCTTTCCCCTCAAAATCCTGCGCAATCTCACGCAGCTCAGTTTTCTCGGTTTTCCCAGCCGACCTGGCGCCAGTCGTCCTCTGTTCGATCTGCTGGAACGCCATGGTGTCTCTCTGAAGTTTCTGGTTGAGGGCTGCGCTGGCGGTGAACAACGTGATCTGATAATCGGTATCGATAGCGCTGGTTACGTTCGTTTAAAGCCCGAGTTAGATGAAATAAAGGTCATAATGCAGCCTCAGGAGTTTTTGATTCGCCAGCCGGTTGCGGTGGTTCGAATGTTGGGCCCTCATTTTGACATACGCCCCGGAACCTCCGGCTTGCTCTTTTCAGCATTGGCACGAGCTGGAATTCGTGTCTACAGTAATGCCACGACCATTACCTCTTCAACGTGCGTTATTCCCGACGATCAGGTGGAGGCAGCGGAGCGGGCGATTAGCAGAACATTCAAGATACCTGAAAAAAAGGTGGGGAGGAGGTAGGAGGCAGAAGGTGGATTGTGGATTGTGGATTGCGGATTGCGGATTGCAGATTTTAGATTGTAGATTGAGGATTTTTCGGCTGAAAGCTGAAAGCTAACAGCTGAATAATACCGGCTCAACTCGCCAAACCGGCTAAACTGACATTGGGCAGGAGACAGAGGACAGAAGGCGGAAGACAGAAGGCAGAAGGCAGCGGGCAGTTCAGGAAATTAGAGAATTAGAAAATCGTATAAGTCGTTGAAACGGCTTACGAATTAACTAATCAACGAATCAACTAATTCGTGTCCATCCACAAACTATCAAGTGTCATTCTGAGCCCTTCGATTTACTCAGGATGAACTCCGCGAAGAATCTCTGACGATTTAGTAAGTAAGAGATTCTTCATCGCTTCGCTCCTCAGAATGACAGCACGAGGCCAAGTTTCTGGATGGACACGAATTAACGAATCTTCAAGGGTAGAGGAGTTCTTTGCGGAGTTACGTGCACAACCGGTATGCGAAATGATAGAGGATTAGGGGCTGCGCACTTCGTTGGGAAGGGTTATGGTGAAGCAGGAGCCCTTGTTGGGCTCAGATTCTACCTGGATGCTACCATCGTGCTCGTGAACAATCTTTTGGGTGATGGCAAGACCCAGACCGGTTCCCCGCGCTCCCTTGGTGCTGTAAAGATATTTGAAAATTTGTTCCTGGAACTCCTTGGTCATACCTCTGCCAGTATCCCTCACCTTGAGCTGCACCCCAGCCTCTCCTTCGTCGCGGCTGGACACGGTGATCTGGCCGCCACTGCCGCTTTCCGGAAAGGCCTCGATGGCGTTGGTCACCAGGTTCGAGAGACAAGAGCTGATGCCATCTGGATCCACGGTTACCGGAGGCATTGAGGGATCCAGGTCGCAGACGAGGTCAACCTGCCGCTCACGGGCCTTCTCTTTCATCGCCTCACAGACCTCAGCCACAATGTCGTTTAACGAACAGCTTTGGTGGACTGGTCTGCTGCTGCGAGCATAGCTCAACATTTCCAGGGTCATGTGGGAAATCCGACTAATATTCTTCCCCACCAGGTTCCAGCCTTTGCGGAGCAAGTCGGGTTTCTGCTGCTCCAGCCCCTTGTCCACCATGAAACCACCCAGTTTCATGGCATGGAGGATATTTTTCACCCCATGGGCGATACCTGCCGTTGCCCGGCTCATGGCGGCCATACGCTCCCTCTGGATGAGTTCCTTCTCCAACCGCTTGAACTCGCGCATGTCCTTGAAGTAGCCCACCGTGGCCACCTCACGCCCCTCCTCGTAGAGCAGGGCGGCAGAGAGGAGGATGGGAACCAGCTCGCCATTCTTGGTGAGCACTTCAACCTCATAGTTGACCAAACGGCCAGGCCCACCATAATCTGGCCCGTAGGTTAGTTTCTTGATCTTTCTGGCCACACCCTCGGGATAAAGCTGGGTGACGTTTAACCCGATAATTGCCTCCTCTGCGATATAGCCGTAAATACGTTCGGCACCCTCATTGAAAATGATAATATTCCCCTGCCGATCATTGGCGATGATACCATCCATTGATGTCTGAACAAGGTTGTGCTCAAACTTATATTGCTTTATGAGCTTTTTTTCCAGCCGCTTGACTTCCCGCATATCTTTGAAGTAGCCCACCGTAGCCACCTCACTCTCCTCTTCGTAGAGAAGAGTTGCAGAGAGAAGGATGGGAACTAACTCGCCATTCTTAGTGACGATTTCCACCTGGTAGTTAATCAACCGGCCGGGACCGCCATACTCAGTGCCGTAGATCATCTTCTTGATCTTTCTGGCCACACCCTCGGGATAAAGCTGGGTCACATGTATTGCGGAGATGGCTTCTTCCCGGGTATAGCCGTAAATGCGCTCGGCACCCTCATTGAAAATGATAATGTTGCCTCGGCGGTCATTGGCGATGATCCCGTCCATTGATGTCTGAATAAGGTTATGTTCGAGCTCGTGCCGCTTTTCCAACTCTTCGGTGGTATCCTTGATCAATCGCTCCAGATTTTTGGTGTATTCCAGGAGTTTGGTTCGCTTCCAGATTCTTTCCTCCACGCGTCGCACCGCACCGGCCAAGGCGAGGTCATGTATAGGCTTGCAAACGAAATCCGCTGCCTCCAATTGAAGAGCCTGAATTACCAGGCTAATGTCCTCACAGTCGCTGACGAAGATGACCTCCACATCAGGATTGTGCTCTTTCGCCCTTTTCAGCAACTCCATGCCATCAAGATGGGGTAAGGTGATATCGGTTACGATGACTGACGGGTTTTCCTTGGTAAAAACTTTTAGCCCACTGGCGCCGTCCTCGGCGGTGACAACAGTATATCCACCGCCTTTTAAAAAGGTCTTCAGGAATTCCAGAGTGCTTTTGTCGGCATCGATCGCCAAAATTTTCGTCATGCCAATACCTTTTCTTCAGCAAATTGTATCTTCTGCCAGTGGGAGAAAGGTAATTTGCTGGATTTTACCCTGCTGCGATGAGAAGATGCGCCTAGCCATAAAACTGTAGCCGGCTTGCCTGTACTGCTTCTTGAAAGCCACGTCCTCCGAGCGTGGATTCTCTACTCTTTCAGAAGAAGCTTTACATTGTGGATGAGTTCTTCGGGCTCAACTGGTTTCTCCATGAAAATATCTGCATGGATCCAGTCCAAGTCTTCTTCCAGGGTTCGACCGTACCCTTTTTCAACCGGCGGGCGGGCTGAAACGATGAGTACGGGCATCCCGTAGATCCCCTCCCTCTCCTTGATTTTGGTAGCAAAGTCCAGCCCCTCGTGCATGGTTGCCATCATAATATCCAGTATAAGAAGATCTGGTCTTTGCTCCAAAAGAAGCTGGTAGCCGGCGCGGGTATCCAGGGCAGTAAATACCTCGTACTCATACTCGGCGAGGATTTCGCTCATTGCGTCGCAGATTTCCGGATCGTCATCAATGATTACGATCTTTTTACCGCTCATAGGTGTCTCCCTCCTTGCTTAATGGCTGGACTGCTGCGTTCAATCCAACATACAATGTTACTCCTTATAATTCTAGAAGAATTTGCTCTTGAAAGTATCCCCTGGACAATTCTGGGCCAGGGATGCTGAAAAAGACCCTTTCCCGGAGTGAGGCTGGGAACCCATCACTCCGTAGGCGCGAGGTCGGCTCGGGCCTGCGGGGGAGACGTGGACACCAAAAGAGGTGAGGACGCAGGGGCGCTGCGAGACCAGTGACGCATGTCAACTGACTATATTGTCAGGAAGTAGGTTCTTCCTTGGGAAGGGTGATGGTAAAACGGGAACCCTTGTTGGGCTCAGATTCAACCTGGATAGTGCCGCCGTGCTCCAGGAGAATTTTCCGGGTGATGGCCAGGCCCAGACCAGTGCCCCGCACTCCTTTGGTGCTGTAGAGATGTTCAAAAATTTCCTCCTGGAGCTCCTCACTCATACCCCTGCCGGTGTCGGTAACCTGCAACCTTACCCCGGCCTCTGCCTCATCGTGGCTGGATATGGTGACCTGGCCGTCACTGCCGCTTTCCGGAAAGGCCTCAATTGCATTCGTCACCAGATTCAGAATACAGGTGTGGATACCCTCTGGATCTACATTGATTGGGGGTAACGAGGGATCCAGCTCACGTACCAAGTTCACTCCCCGCTCCTGAGCCCTCGCTGTCATCAAGTCACAAACTTCTTCCGCAATGGCGTTGAGCGAACAGTTCTCGCGAGCTGGAGGGCTGGTTCGAGCATAGCTCAGCATATCCGTGGTCATTTTGGAAATCCGATTGATATTCTTGCTCACCAGATTCCAACCTTTGCGATGGAGCTCGGGCTTATCGTCGCTCAACCCTTTGTCAACCATAAAGGCTCCCAGTTTCATGCCGTGGAGGATGTTCTTCACCCCATGGGCGACTCCTGCCATAGCCTGGCCCACAGCGGCCATCCGTGTACTCTTGACAAGTTCCTCTTCCAGCCGCTTGATCTCGCGCATGTCCTTGAAATACCCCACTGTGGCCACCTCTTCGCCTTTCTCGTAAAGCAGGGTGGCGGAGAGCAGAATGGGGACGGTCTCGCCATTCTTGGTGAGAACCTCCACTTCATAGTTTATCAAGCGATCGGGACCGCCGTACTCAGGACCATAGATCATCTTCTTGACCGCTCTGGCCACACCTTCGCGGTAGAGTTGGGTGACATGTACTTGGGAGACTGCCTCCTCACGGGTATAGCCGTAAATATTTTCAGCACCCTCATTGAAAATGATAATCTTGCCCTTACGATCATTGGCAATAATTCCGTCTATTGATGTCTGGATAAGATTATGTTCAAATTCGCGGTGCTTTCCCAGATCATCTGTGGTTTTCTTAATCAATCCCTCCAGATCCTCAGTGTATTCTCGGAGCTTGTTCCGCAACCATATCTTCTCCTCGGCACGCCGGAGGGCAACCGCCAGACTCTCATCACTTATGGGCTTGTTAATGAAGTCAGATGCCTCGAGCTGGAGTGCCTCAATTGCCAGTTTCATCTCCCCATGACCTGTGATGACGATGACTTCCGCCTCAGGACTCTGCTCTTTCACCTGCCTCAGGACCTCAATGCCATCCATGCCGGGCATCTTGATATCCGTTAATACAATGGGCGGATTTTCCTCGGCAAATAACTCCAGCCCCTTGGGGCCGTCCTCGGCAGTAAATACCGTATATCCATCGCTTTCCAAGGAAATCTTCAACAGCTCCCGAGTGCTCGCTTCATCATCGATCACCAATAGCTTTTTCATGCCGAACCTTCCTTTTGTAAAGCTTTCACCCTGGCAGCCACCGGAAATATCACTCTGAAAGTGGTGCCTGATCCGACCTCACTTTCTACCTCTATGGTGCCGCCGTAATCCTTTACTATACCATAGCTAATGGACAGACCGAGGCCCGTCCCCCTGCCCACTTCCTTGGTGGTAAAAAAGGGCTCGAAAATCCTTTCCCTGATGTTGTCGTCCATACCCCTGCCGGTGTCCCTTACCGTTACCACCACCTTGTCCTCTTTCTGGTGGGAGCTGATGGTCAGAACGCTCTCCACCTCTTCCTGATAAGCACTGGCCCGCTTCTCCTCCATGGAATCTCGAGCATTCATGACTAGATTGATAAAAACCTGTTCCAGCCGGTTACTCACCCCAAGAATAGGGGGAAGATCTTCATCCAGCTCCAGGTTCACCTCGATTTGTCTGAGTTTCAGCTGCTGCCCGAGGACAGTGAACACATCTCTGATTGGCTTGTTAATGTCCACCTTTTCCAGTTCGTCCAAGTCGCTCTTTCGTCCGAATTCCCTGAGATGATTGATAATGTTGGCGGCACGGTCCACTTGCGCAACAATCTCACGGGAGACCTTGACTAGCACATCCGGGGTAAGGCTCTGACCGCGGTCAACCATTTTTTTCAAAATGTCGCTGCCGATGCGAATGGCATTCAAAGGCTGGTTCAACTCGTGGGCCACCCCGGCAGACATCTCGCCAAGGGTAGCCATCTTGCCGGCTTGGATCAGTTGAGCCTCGGCTTCGATGCGATCGCTGATGTCGGCAATATTGGCAATCATGACATTTTCGCCCAGGTGCTCAATGGGACTTGAATGCATGTTCACATGGATAAAGCTCCCATCTTTCTTGCGATGTCTGAGCCGCGGTAAGAAGATATACGCCTCCTCCGCCGCTGCCCTGATTTTTTTGGCATCCTCTGCCTCACCCAAGTCGGCCACAGACATCTGGAGTAACTCCTCTCTGGAGTAGCCGTATTTCTCAGTGGCGCGGATATTGGCATCGATAATTTGGAGGTTGGAGGGATGGAAAACAAGTATCGGATTAGGGTCATTGTCGAAAAGGGAGCGGTATTTTTGCTCGGAGGCCTTCAACTCCTGCTCGGACAGCTGCAGCCGCTGGGTCATCTGGTTGAAGGAGTTGGCCAGAATGCCAATTTCATTGGTGGATGAGATGGCAAGGGGAGTGGTGAGGTCGCCGGCACTAACCCGCTCGGTCCCCTCCAGGAGTTGCTTCACCGGTCGACTTACAAAACGCTGGACAAAAAGCCCGATGGTGAGGGAAATCCCGACAATGGCCACCATTGCAAACAGGATCATCTTCTTCTTGTTGCTCGAGATCACCGCGTCCACTTCCGCCAGGGAGACATCTATGTCCATGACGCCCAGGACTTTCTGCTCCTGAGAATGAGCGTGACAGTCCGCCAAATAGCAGCTTGGTTCGTTGTAAATGGGATTGATCATGCCCAGCACCCGGTGGCCAGCCGCAGTTTTAAAGATCCGGGTTCTGGCTGAGGTGGTCAACCGCTCGAAGGGCTCTTCCCTGGCATGACAGGCGTAACACTGTTCGGCAGATTTATCCACCATGGTGCCCATCTCCGTCCTGTCAGAGGAATAAATAATCTCCCCCACGTAGTTGAAGATGCGCACCTTATCGATACCTTCCTGGGCACCGATGGTGTCTATGGCCCGGTGCACCCTCTCCGGCTGATACTCGAGCATGTCATAGTGGATACTGCGCTTGATTGTCTCACTCACCAGATTGGAACTGAGAATGACCTCCTGGATGAGCTGATCTCGCTGAGTATTAATGTTCACCGATGCATAGACGCCGATAACCAAAACCGCGATGGCGCTCACATAACAAATCAACTTGAAGCCGAGGCTACGGTATAACATGGTTGTCTGCTATGACAATCCTGCTCTGGTTGGCTAACACCACCCGTGACACCAAACGGTGGTGTCAATTAATCTACCATTTAGAACATCCCGCTGACAACCCTGGCCAGGGGTTGCCAGTAGACGCCGAGCCCCAGAGTGGGAATCATAAGAGCCGTGAGTATTGCCTGGGAGCTGAGAGGAACCTTGATCTGGACAACCTCGGTCGGCTGCTCCAGAAACATGGCCTTCACAACCCGCAAGTAATAGTACAGGGAGATGACGGTGTTGAGGGCGGCCACCACTGCTAGCCAGTAGATCTTCTTGGAAATGACCGCTGCAAAGAGATAGACCTTGCCTACAAAACCAGCAAAGGGCGGGAGGCCGATGAGGGAAAAGAGAAAAACAGCCATGGCCACACAAATATAGGGTGCCTTGCTCCCCAAACCACGATAGGATTGTATGTCCTCACTCCCCCCTGCGCCAGCCACCATGGTAACCACCCCGAAGGCTCCAAGATTCATGAAAAGGTAGACTACCAGATAAAAAACCACCGATCGTAATCCCATTTCGCTCAGAGCAACGACTCCCATGAGCAGATAACCAGCATGGGCAATACTGGAATACGCCAGTAGACGTTTGAGATTGTTCTGGTGGATCGCTGCTAGATTTCCCAGGGTCATGGTTATCGCAGAAATCCAGGCTAGTACCGTTGGCCAGTCCAACCCAGAAATGGCCTCGTAGACGGCTGTGTCTTGGCCGGTGGCGAACAGCGGATAGAAAAGCCGGATGAACAGAGTAAACCCTGCGGCTTTCGGGCCCACACTGAGAAAAGCAGTAATTGGTGTGGGCGCTCCCTCGTAGACATCAGGACACCAGAAGTGAAAAGGAAATGAGGCAGTTTTGAAAAGCAAACCAGCTAGAAAAAACAATACCGCCAGAAGGAGCAGTATTCTGTCTTGGGGGTGGCTGCTGGCCACCGCCACCTTCTGGCTGATCTCCAGAAGGTCGGTGGTCCCGGCCAGTCCGAAAAGCAGAGAAAAGCCAAAGAGCATGGTGCCCGAAGTGAAGGCACCGTAAAGCACGTATTTCAGTGCCGCCTCGCCACTGCGTATGTCTCTGGCCCTAATTCCAACCAACAGGTAACTTAGAATCCCCATGGTCTCGAAGGCAAGGTAGATCATCAAAAGGTCGGTGGAGGCAACCAGCAGCATCATGCCCATGGTGACAGAGAGCACCAGGATAGTGCACTCGCTGTACTCGGTGTTATCAATCTCACCGGTAACCTGGGTCAGCAAAATGGTAAAAACTCCGGCAAGCGCAAAGAACGGCTTGAAGAAAAACGTCAACCAATCCCACACAAACAGCTCTGAAAGATAGGTCAGATCTGGCGCGGGCTGCGGCAGCTTCCACAGAGGAAGAAGCGATCCGGCCAGACCCACCAGAGCCAACACCGTAAAGATGGTCCGGTGGCGCCAGTAAGGGAGTATTACCCCCGCACCCAGCAGGATAAGGATCGCCAGTGTAAGGATGATCTCCGGACCGACGAATTTAAGTCCCTGGATATTGCTCTGAATGAAGCTTTCTGGAATCCCAGTCATTTGTCATTTCTCATTTGTCATTTCTCATTTGCTCTCCATCACCCAACTTTTTTTTCCCGCTGTTAGACGACGCATGTAGCGAGGTTGCATGAGAAACGACTAGCCCACCACCATAGCCACCGTCTGCTTCAAGGTAGTGCCAATCAAGTCGAGCACCGGCATGGGATAGAATCCCAACAAGATGACAATCAGGGCCAGGGGTGTCAGGGTAAAGGCCTCACGCAGGCTGATTTCGGGAAGCTCGGCCCACTTTTTATTCTGGGGTCCCAGAAATACGCGCTGCATGGTCCAGAGAAAATAGCCGGCGGTTAGGATAATGCCGGTGGTGGCAGTTATGGTGATTATCTTGAACTGCTGGAAGGAACCCACCAGCACCAGTGCTTCGCTGATGAAACTCGACAGTCCAGGTAGTCCTAGGGCAGCAAAGAAGGCCAGGCCGGTGTATCCCGCATAAATCGGCATGGTTTTGGCTAGACCGCCAAAACCATCTATATCGCGAACGTGAGCCCGATCATAGATCACCCCCACCAACAAAAAGAGCATGGCGGTAACAGTGCCGTGGTTGAACATCTGCAGCACCGCGCCGTTAATGGCAGTGGTGTTACTGAACACCGACATGCCCAGCATCACGAAACCCATGTGGCTGATGCTGGAGTAGGCGATGAGTTTTTTCATATCCTGTTGGGCCATGGCACAGAGGGCACCATAGATGATGCTTACCAGTCCAAAGATAGCCGCGTAGAAAGCGAAAGCACGGGCCATATCCGGGAGCAGCGGATAAGAAATCCGTAAAAGCCCATAGGTTCCCATCTTTAGAAGAATCCCAGCCAGAATGACGCTTATGGCAGTGGGCGCCTCGACGTGGGCATCCGGCAGCCAGGTGTGGAAGGGTACCAGAGGGATCTTGATGGCAAAACCAATGAACAACCCCAGGTAGCAGAGCCAGCGGATGGTGTAGTCCTTCAGGAAGGCTTGGTGTACCGACTGGTCGGCCAGAATGGTGAGGTCAAAGGAGTGCAACCCGGTGGTGGGTTCCAATGAGCCGAAATAGAAGACCAGCATGACAACGAGCATCAGCACACTGCCCACCAGGGTGAAGAGAAAAAACTTGATGGCGGCATACTCCTTCTTGGGCCCACCCCATACCCCGATGAGAAAATACATGGGGAGCAGCATCAATTCCCAGAACACGTAGAACAGGAAAAAGTCCAGGGCACAGAAAACTCCCATCATACTGGTATCCAGCAGGAGAAAGAGGGTGAAATACCCCCGCACGTGTTCATTGATGTTCCATGAGGCAATGATACAGAGAAAGCCCAGGAGAGCAGTGAGCAGCACCATGGGAACACTGATCCCATCTATGCCCAGATAATAGTGGATATTAAAAGCCCTGATCCAGGGGACCCTTTCCACGTATTGGAATCCCGTACCCCACCGATCAAATTGGACGTAGAGGTTTGCCGCCCACCAGAGAGGAGGGATCGTGGCAGCCAGGCCGATGAGCTTCATCAAGGTTGGATACCGTTTCGGCACGAATAGGATGAGGCCAGCCCCAATGAGCGGGAAGAAGATCATCCAGGACAAGAGGTGATCCGGCACCATCAATGTTCACTCCTTTCCTCCGAGTATTTAACTAGTGAGCTCACGGTGGATTTGCATGGCTCGATCCACCCTAAGGTCTCTGCCGGCCGTTGTCCGTTGTCAAAGGCAGCATGGGCTTGGAGTATAATGAGAGAAATACTTTCTCTATGCCCTTTGCTCTTTGCCGCGAACGAAGTGAGCTACGACGGACCACGGACAACGGACCACTGACGGATACTAGAACAGGAACATGATCACACTGAGACCGAAGATTGCCAGCACCACTGTGTACAGGTAATGCTGGACTTTCCCTGTCTGCAACTGTCTGATCCGAGCACCCCATCTCTGAAAGATTTCGGCCAGACCGTTGACCGCACCATCTACTATTGTCAGGTCCTCCCAACCTATGAGAAAAGAGAATTTAGCGGTCAGCCGGGAGGAAAGATTCACCGCACCGTCAATGGTATTCAGGTCAAAACGTCCACTCAGAGTTACCAGTTTGAGCAGCGGGCGCACAAAGAGGGCGTGATATATTTCATCCACGTAGTACTTCTCAACGAGCAACCGGTACACATTGGTGAAACGGGCCGCCACCTGACCCGGCAGCTCAGGTCGTTTCACATAAAAGAGCCACCCTAGACAGATACCGGCGGTCGCTACTCCAACGGATATCAGCATCAGAAGCAGTTCCAATCCATATGCATGTGCCTGGTGGCCAGAGGTTCCATGGCTACTGAGCACAGGTCCCAGGAAGTCGTGAAGTATATTAGGTAAGTGGGTCACTGCCGGTAAGCCGATGACGCCCCCCACCACTGAAAGCACGGCCAGAACCATCAGGGGCAGCGTCATTACCGCCGGGGATTCATGTAGGTGCTTCTCCTTTTCTGAGCCGCCTCGAAAAGAGTTCATAAAGGTGAGAGCCACCAATCGGGTCATGTAAAAGGCGGTAAACCCTGCACCCAGCAAACCCAGGGCCCAGAGTGCCTTTCCCAATCCTGGTACCGGCAGGTGGCTGTTGAAGGTGGCCCACAGAATCTCGTCCTTACTCACAAATCCTGAGAGCGGAGGTATTCCGGATATGGCCAGGTAGGCTGCCATAAAGGTCAAGTACGTGTGCGGCATATATTTTTTGAGTCCACCCATCTCCTGCATGTCATTGGAGTGGACCGCATGGATCACACTTCCGGCTCCCAAAAAGAGTAATGCCTTGAAAAAGGCGTGAGTGACCAGGTGAAAAATCCCAGTGCTGAAGGCCGCTACCCCCACGGCCAGGAACATGTAACCCAATTGACTGATGGTAGAATAAGCAAGCACCCGCTTGATGTCATTTTGAGTCAGAGCGATGGTAGCCGCATAGAAAGCGGTCACTCCCCCCACTACTGCCACCACCGCCATAGCGGCCGGTGCAGCCACGTAAAGGAAATTAAGCCGGACAATCATGTAGACTCCGGCCGTCACCATGGTGGCCGCATGGATGAAGGCACTTACCGGGGTGGGGCCGGCCATGGCATCGGGCAGCCAGACGTAGAGCGGGATTTGCGCCGATTTACCGGTGGCGCCGACGAAAAACAGCAGGGCCACCCAGGTGGCCACCCCGATTCCTAGAATGGGAGTGGCCGAACTTAGGACGGGTATGGCCTCCCTCAACTGCTGGAAACTCAAGCCGGTGACACTGGCGCCGCTGCCTTCAAAAAGAGTCCAGAAAAGGAGCATCAACCCGACAAAAAAACCAAAATCTCCCACCCGGTTGACAATAAAGGCCTTCATGCCCGCCTGCGCCTTTTCCAGATCAGTAAACCAAAAGCCTATGAGCAGGTAGGAGCAGAGACCCACGCCTTCCCAGCCAACGAACATCAGCAACAGGTTGTCACCCATGACCAAAAGTAGCATTGAGAAGGTAAACAGGTTGAGGTAGGCAAAGTAGCGCGCTTGGCTCTCATCGCCTGCCATGTAACCCACAGAGTAGAGGTGAATGAGAAAGCCCACCCCAGTGACCACCAGACAGAGAACCACCGAGAGGGGATCCAGCCTGAAGGCCACATCCAGGCTGAAACTTCCCTGATCCCAAACGGTAAGTATCCACTGATACAGGGACTGGATCAGGAGCCGCTGCTGCGGCTCCTTAATCCCGAGGAGGGTGAAAAATCCGGTCACGGAGACTAGAAAAGCCAAAAAAACGCTACCACAGCCGATATAATGAATGAACCTGGCGGGAAGACGCTTTCCCAGCAACCCGTTTATCACCGCCCCCGCCAAGGGAAACATGGGAATGAGCCAGAGGCTGCTTTTTATAATCTCAGGATCAGCCAAAGCGTTCATAGCGATTATTGAAATTTGGGTTTCAAGAGCTTAAGCCATTTGTTAATTTCAAAATCCGAAGCACGAAATCCGAAACAAATTCAAAACTCTAATTTTCCAATGCTCGAAACAGAGACAAAGGCGAGAACCTGGATATTTCTCGTTTTGATCATTTGAATTTTGAACATTCGGATTTGTTTTGAATTTCGATATTAGAATTTCGGATTTAGAATCGCCCGATTGTAATGAACGTTTGCTAAAGCCAAAACTATCACTGATGCCTAAACACCTATCCGCGAAGCTCCTTGAATTCCTCCACGTCAATGGTTTTCAGTCTGCTATAGAGCGAAAGAACGATGGCTAAAGCCACCGCTACTTCGGCGGCGGCTATGGCAATGATGAACAAAGTGAAAACTTGACCACTGAGCAGGTTCGCTGTCTGCGAAGGTTCCAAAAACCGCGAAAAGGCAACGAAGTTGATCCCGGCAGCATTCAGGACAAGTTCGATGCCCATAAGGATGCCAATCGCGTTCCTCCTGGTCAGTACAGTGTACATGCCCAGGCAGAAAAGAAGGGAACTTACAACGAGGAAACTTGGCAAACTGTAAGGCACGTTTATTCTCCTCTGACACTTCGCCTTACTATTAGAACCGCCCCGACCAATGCTGCCAGGAGCAAGACCGAGGCAACTTCAAAGGCAATAAGATACTTACCCAGCAGCAGATCACCAATGGCTGCCGATGTGGGTTGGGCTTCCCCGAGAGACGGGGCCACAGGCCACAGAGATCTGGTAGCCGCCAGCAATAGGGCCACCAGGATAGCCCCGGTGAGGACAGCGCCGAACACCTTGCCGGGCAACTGGATGGAGAGTGGCAACAACTTGCCTCTCTGGGTCATCATCACCCCAAAGATGATCAGTACTAAAATCCCGCCAATGTAAACGATCACCTGGACCACCCCAATGAAATCTGCACCCAGGAGCACGTAAAGGCCAGCAATTCCGAACAAGGTAACAAGCAAGGAAAAGGCAGCATGGACGATGTTGCTGGAAAGCGCCACCCAGAAACAAGGAATGACCGTCAACAGTACAAACACATTAAAGATGATTTCTTTCATTCTTCCTCAATCTCATTGTGAGTGGTCAATAGCCAATAGGCAGCAGGTCAGGTAGAGGGTACAGGATACAGGGTGCAGGGTATCAGGTACAGGGCCCTATGTGATTCCTAATCAGCAATGCTCCTTGTACCTTGAACCTTGTACCTTGAACCAGAATTCTCCTGAATTCTGACTACTGACTATCCCATAGCTCCATTCTCCTTGTCCTCCTCCTCACCCCTAGCCTCTTCCTCTTTTTTCACTTCTTCCTCTTTTTTCGCCTCTTCCTCTTTCTTCTGTTTTTTCTCCAAGGCTTTCTTCTTGGCCTCTTCGGCCAGCTGCAACCGCTCCCTACGCTCTTCAGCACCAATAAATTCCCTGATCAGGGTGCGGTATTCAAAGGTGGCCCCTTCAAACCGACGCGTAAAGAAAACAGCATCCGTGGGGCACACCTCCACGCAGAGGCCACAGAACATGCACTTGGAATAATCAATGCTAAAGGTTGTTGGCGCCTTGCCCTTGCGTCCTTCAATCTTGACGCCCTTCACCCCGATCACGTCGATGGGGCAGTTCTGAGCACAGAGAAGACAGGATATGCACTTGGGCTCATCATAGCCCAGCAAACCTCGGTAGCGGTCCGACAGCTTGGTGCTAAGAGGCCCCTTGTAATCTTGTTGGCTGGCCCCAAGCAGAGGTTCGAAAGGTGGATTCAAGCTTTTTTCAGTGGAAAGGGCACTATCCTTTGGTTTGCCTTCAATGACATCATGAGAGGGATACTGCAGGGTCACCTTTCGCTCGAAAAAGGCTGTCTTGAAGGTAATCCACATGCCCATGGAGATTGTGGTGACACTCTCGTAGATGTTGCCGAAGTAACTTTTGATGCCGTCAAGAACTTTCAAGCCCATCCCTCAGCTGAAAAGCCACATCCAGAATCCCTGTCCAACCAAACAGAAAAATCCAATGGGAATGAGATACTTCCAGCACACTCCCATCAACTGATCCACTCGCAGTCTCGGAAGGGTCCAGCGCCACCAGAGAACCACAAAAGATATCACCATGGCCTTGGCAAAAAAGACCAGAAACGGCAGGAGGTACTGAAGGATCAACCGATAAATGGTGGGAAGGTAAGTGCGAAGGGGCAGGTGAAGGGCCAAGGTCAAAGCACCGGTTGCAAAAACAAGCCCCAACACTAATAGTTCAGATTGGAACCGCACGAAACGACTGCCGAAAAAAGCGCGTTTGCGGCGAACGTCCCATACAAAAGCTCGCAGCGCCTTCCAGGCCAGAAAAGTGTGAGCCAATGCAGCCAGCAGCAGGATCATTAAGACCCCAGGCCTGGCCAAAAAAGTACCCAAACCACGGCCTAGCGATTCCAAATCACCCACGTCCACAAATGGGACTTGCCAGCCCCCGAGGAATAAGGTTACCGCCACTGCACTGATTACGTAAATATTTCCGAACTCGGCCGCAAAAAAGACACCAAACCGCATAGCGCTATATTCTATGTTATAGCCGGCCACAAGCTCGGACTCTGCCTCGGGAATGTCGAAGGGTACACGGTTGATCTCGGCGATGGCTGAGATGAAATAGATAAAGAAGGCCAAGAAGGTAAAAGGACTATTAAAGAGGTACCAGCGGTGAATGCCGCCAGCTTGGGCCCCAATAATTCCCTGCATACTCATGGTGCCGGCCGTGAGCACCACCACCAGAATTGCCAGGGCATTGGGAATCTCGTAACTAACGATCTGGGCGGCTGAACGCATACCGCCCAGCAGGGCGTACTTGTTGTTGGAGGCCCACCCCGCCATGATCAGCCCAACCACAGTGAGAGAGCCCGTAGCGAGTAAATACAAAACCCCGACATTCAAGTCGGCAATGATCCATGTGGGCCCAAAGGGGATCACCACAAATGAGAGGGCGGTGCCCAGCAGAAGCAGATACGGGGCGAACTTGAAGATACTCCGGTCGGCAGCGGCGGGGATAATGTCCTCTTTCAGGATGAGCTTCACGCCATCGGCCACAAATTGCACAAGGCCGTAAGGTCCTACCCGGTTGGGACCTCTGCGCGAGTTGGTCCATCCCGCAACCTTTCTTTCGAAAAAGGTGAAGAGGCCTGACATGAGCCCGAAGAAATTTAGCACCACAAAAGCGCAGGCCAGCATCACAATCGCAGCCGTCGGCACATAGCCTATGTGCTGGAAGAGTGAGAACTGTCGAAAAAGATCGTTAACGAAGTTTTCCATGATAAGTCAACCGCAGGACTCAAGGCATAACGCTCAAGGCACCATACAACCCTTTGGTACACGTTCTTCCATGCGTTCTGTGTTGTTTGCCTTGCGCCTTCTGATCTCCGGTTCGTTACTCATTAGCCCTCAGCACTTACTGCCTAGTGTTTCGTGTTGACTTTCTCCAGCCAGCTGCAGGCTGTCCGCTGACTATCTATCTACCTCTGGAGCAACCACGTCCAGACTGGCAATGAGTGCCACCAAATCGGCCACCATGAGGCCGGAACCCACCTCTTCCACGATACTCATAGCTGAAAAAGAACCGGTTCTAATTCTCAGCCGGTGCGGCCGAATTCCGCCCTGGCTGATCAGATAGAACCCCAGCTCGCCCCGGGGCGCCTCGGTGCGCATATAAATCTCTCCAGGCGGTATCTTCAACTTTTTCTTTGACCGGTTCCAATGCGGACCTTCGGGCATCTTACTGATACATTGACGCAGTATGCGGGCGCTCTGCTCCATTTCCCGGATGCGGACCCAGTAGCGCGTGTAGCAGTCGCCTAACACTCCGTATTCGGAGGTTCCAACGGGAATATCGAAATCCAAATCTTCATACACAGAATAGGGTTCATCCCGCCTGAGGTCCCAGTCAATACCAGAGGCCCGCAAATTGGGGCCCACCAGGGCGTAGTCGAGAGCCTGCTCAGGGCTGATCACCGCCACTCCCACCAGCCGTTCCTTAAAAATCTTGTTCCTGGATATGAACCGGTTGTATTGCTCCAGCCGCGGCTCAAAGTAGTCCAGAAAACGGCTGAGCCGTTCTAGAAATCCCTCGGGTAAATCGAAGGCCACGCCGCCAAAGCGAACATAGTTATAGGTAAGTCTTGCGCCGCAGAGTTCCTCGAACAGGTCATTGACCCACTCCCTCTCCCGTAAGGTGTGAGTGAATGGAGTCACTGCCCCGATGTCCATGGCAAATGTGCCCACCGAGATCAAGTGGCTGATGATCCGGTTGAGTTCAGCCGCCAGAACCCGGATGTACTCAGCCCGTGGGGGCACTTCAATCTCTGCCAACCGCTCCACCGTTATGGCATAGCCCAGGTTGCAGTTCATGGCGGCAAGGTAGTCCAGGCGATCCGTATAAGGCATGAATTGAGCGTAGGGGACCAGCTCGGCGATTTTCTCCAACCCCCGATGCAGGTAGCCAATATCAGGCCGGCACATGTGGATCAACTCGCCGTCTGTTCGGAGAATGAAGCGCAAGACCCCGTGAGTGCTGGGATGGTGCGGGCCCATGTTTAGGACCATTGTCTCCGTAGTCAAAGGCATCTACCGTTCTCCTCGCTCAATACTCCTTCTATTGCTTCCCGGGTTGTGGTGATTCCCCGGTGAATTGAGGTTCTCGGTGGTCCTTCTGCCATGGCTAGCCTTTCCGGTCAGAAGACTGAAGCAGCTCCAAACACCAGTGTGGCTCATTAATCAAAGGCATCAACCGCTCTCCTCGACAAACATTGCTTCGACCTCTTCTCGGGTTGTGCCGATCTCCCGGTAGGCATCGCGTTCCCTATAGTCCTTCTGCAATGGATAGCCTTCCCAGTCAGGGGGAAGGAGCAACTTCCGAAAATCATTGTGACCCACAAAATGGATACCGAACATGTCGTATGCCTCTCGCTCCAACCAGCTCGCAGCGGGCCAGATCTCGGATACTGTATCTACTCTCAGATAAAAATGGGGCAAAAACGCAGGCCGGTCCAATTTGACTTTGAAAACAAACTGGTGGCGGTGACGGACTGAGTAAAGGTGGTAGACCACCTCCATCTCATCACGCTCCCCCATGGTGTGCACACCACTCATCAAGTGATGAGCTATGGGCATCCTCTTCATTCACAACGCTCGCAGTCATTGCGAGGAACGTGTAGGGCAAGATGACTTC
>CAYFXH010000030.1:25217-34794 GCA_964346905.1 uncultured Desulfobacteraceae bacterium
CTCCAAAAAGGTCGAATACCTCCCGCTCCATCCAGTTAGCCGCTTTCCAAACGCCCTCCATCGTTGGTGCGTGAGGGTCCTCCCTCGGTAGGTCGACTTTGAGGACGATCTGATGTCGCTCAGAATAAGAATAAAGGTGATAGACCACCTCTATCTCATCTTCGTCCCCCATGTTGTGCACACCGCTCAAACACATGAGTGTGTCAAAGGCGAGATGGGGATCTCCCTTCAGGTAGATTGCCAGTCGCCGCAACTTTTCCTTGGGTACCTCTAGGTAGGGGTCTCCGGGCTGGTCTTCGACCCATACCAGACCGGCTTCTCCAATGATTCTCTTGATCCTTGCGAGGATGGATTTTGCTTCCACTATGACCTTTTCACGAGGAATCGCTCTTGGCGAATTTTCTCTTGGAGCTTCAAAATGCCTTCCGTGAGTGCTTCAGGTCTGGGCGGACACCCAGGAACATAGACGTCCACGGGCACGATTTTGTCCACCCCCTTGACCACCGAGTAGGAGAGTTGAAAAAGGCCGCCGCAATTGGCGCAGCTGCCCATGGAAATGACATACTTGGGTTCAGCCATCTGATCGTAGAGGAGTCGGAGCCTTGAGGCCATTTTGTAGGTCAGGGTTCCGGCCACGATCATCAGGTCAGCCTGCCGGGGAGTGGGACGAGGCACGGAACCTATCCGATCAATGTCAGTGCGCGGCCCGCCGGTCTGCATTAGTTCAATGCCGCAGCAGGCCAGACCGAAGAGCAGGTACCAGACTGAAGACAGTCTGAACCAGTTTAGTGCTCGATCCACCGTGGTAAAGGCAACGCCAAAAAAGCCCTCAGAAGGCATTTTATCGTAAAGGTTGATCATCTCCGTTCTCCTTGGAGGATTCTGGAGGCCCAACAGAGGTGCTGGCTATGGAAGCAGGCTAAAAGGCAATCGGCTTTTCTTCCTCCAGCACTATTCCCTCTTCCAGCTCCTCAGGCACTTCTTTGGTCCAGCTGAGGTCACCCCGGTTCCACATATAAATCAGACCCAGAAAAAGGATGCCAACAAATATGACAACTTCAATCAGGGCCAAAAACCCCACACCCACATGCAGCCACTTTTTGTAAATAAGAACACAGGGAAAAACGAAGGCCAATTCGATATCGAAAATGAGGAAGGCCAAGGCCACGGAGTAGAATCTGAAATTGAAGAGGATCCAGGCTGAGCCCACCGGTCGCTCGCCGCACTCATAGGTAGTGAACTTGTCGGCCACGTCCGAAACCCGGGGGGCAAGCAATCTGGAAACTGTGATGATCACAAATGTCATCAACAGCCCGAGGATGATGAAAATAAAGACGTTGGTAAAGTTAAAAAACAAGCAGTCCCTCAATCACGTACAGCTTCGTCCACCCCAACCACAGCGGCAAACGCCGTCTTTCTCGAACCATGGAAACCTTGACCCCAGCGCTGGAGGAACCTTTCGTGAGCAAATCGTGGTTGGCTACTCAACCGGTGTCCCTCATTGAGGCCGACCTCAGTGAAAAAACTGGTGAAAGATCGGGATCAGACTAAATGACATATTTCACAAATGTCAAGCAAGCCAATCGGAATAGTATCTAAATCTTTGCCCTCTGTCAACTTCCTAGTCTTTAGATTTTTGCCAAAAGAGAGAGTTTGGTCAGAGATGGAGCGGAGAGGTAACACCAGCGGCAACTACAGCGATCTAGGGCTTCTCCAAAAAATGGTGGTGCCAGACTGGATCCACTGGCCGTTTGTCCCATTCATGGGCGCTAAATTTGAAAAGAATAGTGTAGCCTGAACCTCATGGCTTTTATAGATAAAAGGGGCAAGCAGGCGAGAGAACCTCATGCCCACTCAGTTGGAAACGACTGGCAATGGGAACAACCGGCGCACTGCAATCTCGTGCTGGCAAGAGGTTACTTCTCTGCCCTCAGACAATGCACACCCTTCTGACTTGGGTGAAGTCGGTCAACCCCTGGAACACCTTGAGGATTCCATCCTGTTTCAAGGTGCGCATTCCTTCATTTATGGCGGCCCTACGGATCTCTTCCATATGGGCCCGATTTTGGATCAGTTCTTTGATCTCTGAGCTGGCCACGAGTAACTCGTGTATACCCGCTCTGCCTCTGTAACCAGTGTCGTTACACTGTTCGCAGCCACTCCCGCGCTGAAGCTGCAAGTCTTCGTTGTAGCTTATGTTTAGCTCCTCGAACAGATCCTCGCCATATTCCTCTACCAACAGATCAAACTCATGTTTCTCGGGATGGTAGGACTCTTTGCAATCCGGGCAGATGGTACGCACCAACCGCTGGGCCAGAATGCCAAGCAAGGCGTCGGCAAAATTCAGTGGGTTCATGCCCATGTCGATAAGGCGCGTTACTGTCTCTGGCGCACTGTTGGTATGCAGGGTACTCAGTACCAAGTGACCGGTGAGCGATGCCTCCAATCCCATAGAAGCCGTCTCCGCATCCCGCATCTCACCCACCATGATCACATCCGGGTCGGCACGCAGAAATGACCGCATTGCCTCGGCAAAGGTGTAGCCGATCTTGGCGTGAGTTTGCACCTGGCGCAATCCGTACTGGGTTATTTCAACTGGATCCTCGGCAGTCCAGATCTTTACCTCAGGCCGGTTTATGTGTCCAAGAATGGAGTGCAACGTGGTAGTCTTACCCGAACCTGTGGGACCAACCACCAGCAAAATACCATAGGGCATCTCCACCAACTCTATCAAGTTGTTAAGGTTCGCTTCCGAAAAGGCCATATTTTCTAAGGTCATTGGCTTTCCCGAGGATAGAATTCGCAGGACAATATCTTCCCGCCCCCCGGCTGTAGGCGTGACCTCAACCCGAAGTTCCACTTCCTTCTGCCCATACTTGAGCTTGATTTTACCGCTTTGTGGCAGTCTCTTTTCGGCAATGTCCAGCTTGCCCATGATCTTGATCCTACTCACCAGCGGTCTGGAATGGGTGGGGGGAACCTCCTGATACTTGAAACAGGCCCCGTCCCGGCGGAAGCGAATTTCTGTGGGCTCCTTACCAAAGTAGGGCTCAATATGAATGTCTGAGGCCGTTTGATCGTATGCATCCTTGATAATCTGGTTGGCCAAGCGAACGATACCGGCATCGCTTTCGTTGAGGAGCTCCTCCTCTTCCTCCACCCGCTCATCCCGCTCACTCTCTAGTTCGCCGAGGATGCTGGTAACCGAAACCGCTTCCGAACTTCCGCCAAGTGCCGTATCAATGAATCGCAGGATATCTCCCCGAAGTGCCACCCGGAACTCATATTCCTCTGCCTGCAGAAGTGCCTTAATCTCCTTGACACGTTCGGCATTATGGGGATCATCAACCAGAATCACCAGTTTGCCGTTTTCCCTTTGCATGGGAACCCAGAAATTGCGTTTCAAGTAACCTAAATTAAGACCGTGCACCAGTTCCGTGGGAATAATGATCTTGTCCTCGTAAGATACGAAGGGAACACCATAGTAGGCCTCAAATGACCTGGCCAGAGCCTTCTTGCGCACGTTGAAGTCCTTCACAAGAATGGTGGGCAAGTCAGACTTCTGTTCCCTGGCCCTTGCGATTGCCTGATTAAGGTCATCTTCGCTGATAATCTGTTGGGTGAGCAGATAATCATACCTGGTGGGCTGTCGTTGTATGCGGCTCTGGTTGTGAAAGGCCAGCCCCAGCACCTTGCAAATCTCGCCAAGATATTTCTCATCCTCTTTTGAGAACCGGTCAGCTCCACTCTTATTTATGATCTCCACCACCCCTTTCAGATACTTGCCGTTGTACAGGATAGGACCTGAGAGGAGCTGCTGGGTCTTAAAGCCTGTAACCTTATCCCACTGCTCATCAAACCTAAGCTCTGGGTCCAATTTTTTCAGCTCGGTGGTGTCGTAGACATTGGCAATGTTGAATGTTTTCCCTGACACCGCCGTGTGGCCCGCCACACTGGTCTTTCCCACCGGCACCCGAATCTCTTTGACCTCATCCCCCTCCATTACCTTGGAATAAATCTCCCGCTTCTCAGTATCCACTCCGTAGACGGTAATCCGCTCCGCGTCAAAAAGCGCGATAATTTCATCTTTCAAATAGAGCAAAATCTCGTCTAGGTCCCTGGCATCGTGCAACTGATGGGTGATGCGGTTAAGAAGCCGTTCCTTCTTGAGTTGCTCTTCGATATTCCCCTTTGGACCCACGGTTTCTCCCCTCCCGTTATATGGTTAGGCTCAAGGCATAAGGTACAGGCGCTAGAATCCGGACGCCAGAATCCAGCATTCGGAAGATAAGATCTGAAACGAATCTCTCCTACCTCCTGGCTCCTGACTCCTCTGAATTATTCTGACCTCTGCAATTTTGGCTAGTAGAGAAACATTGGTTTTCCCATTACATGGCGAACCTTTGGACGGTATTCCTCCACATCGTAGAGCTCACGGACATCCACTCTTTTCTGGCCCGAGGTAATGGTGCTCATAGAAATGTCCGCATAAATTCCTTGGCTCAGCGAGACCATGCGACCGCTGACTTTCTTCATAATCAAATCAACGGCCATGTTGGCAAAATTCACCGCTACCATGAGATCGAGAGAATCGGGGGCGCCGCTTCGCATCAGGTAGGAGAGCTGTTGATAGATGATATTCTGCCCGGTGAGTTTCTTTAGGATCTCACCCGTTTGCATGCCAATCCCTCCCAGCTTGCGATGGCCGTAAGCGTCAGCCTCACCATACTGTATCATCTCTCCGCTCACCATTTTGGCCCCTTCACTGATGGTGAGCATCGCATAGTTACTGGGGTTGGCGTTCTTGTCTATCATGATCAAGTGCGCAAGTTTTTCCGGATCGAAAGGAACCTCAGAAATGATAGCTCGATCTACACTCGCTAAATAAGCGGCTATCAAGGAGGTTTCACCGCAGTAACGGCCAAAAAGCTCGATAACCGCGATGCGCTCGTGCGAGCCGGTTGAGGTGCGGAGGGAATGGATGAAATTGACACTCCGGGTCACGGCAGTAGAAAAACCGATGCAGTAATCTGTCCCGTAGACATCGTTATCCATGGTTTTCGGGATAGCCACTACGGGGAAGCCTTCTTCATGAATCCGCTCTCCATAGCTGAGCGTATCGTCACCGCCAATGGGAATCAGGAAATCGATACCCAGGTGTTCGAGGTTGCTGAGGATATGTTGGGTGAAATCATTGAGTTCATCCTCTTTTGCCTGGCCTCTGAGAAACTCTGGTGTCGCCTCATACTTTACTTTCCCCGGATTCGTTCGCGAGGTATGGAGATAGGTGCCGCCGGAGCGATCAATGGTACGAACCTTTCCTCTGTCCAGCTCGATAATGTTCTGTCTCTTTGACTCGGGATCGTCTCTATTGAACTCCAATAGGCCCGCCCATCCTCTTCGAATCCCAATGACACTAAAACCCTCCTCTGCGCTTCGATATACCAGTGCTCTGATACATGGATTCAGGCCTGGCACATCGCCCCCTCCAGTAAGTATCCCTATGGTGAGTGACTTCTTCCCAGCCATCGTTTTTCTCCGTGTATGAGTAGGAGTACACATTAGTGCATATTATCATTCAGGACAACCTAGACCTGGGGTTTCCTCCAAGCCTGAGATACTTATATGTACAAGTGTTCAATTTAATCTGAATTGGACAGAATAGTCAATAAGAATGGGGTGGTGTTGTCTGGGGTGGTTTCTGCTTGCTGGGCCTGAGCGACTCTCGACAGGTCCCGTCGACACGTCTCGTCGAAGAGCTGGCTATTGAAATCTATGAGTAAGCCTCAGGTCCTGAGAAATGCGAAATGAGAGATGACCAATGACCCGTGAGGGTTATATGGAGTTGATGGCTGCTGGCAGAAAGGTTAATAGGTCAAAGCCCGAACCGGACCAGCCATTTTCCGCGGCGCGCAACACGTTGTTCTTTCCGGATCCGTTCAATTTTCTTCTCATAATACTTTCTGCACTGTTTGATGAAGTATTCACACCTCCGCTCATCGGAGAGTCCTTCTGCTGCGAACGGAGCGTCCCAGCATCCCAGCCTCAGGAGAGTCGCGTCCACATTGGGGTTGTTGAGCAGCTTGATTTTGCTTTCATAATAGGAGATTTCACCCTGGCGTTTCATAACAGCTCACCTCCATGATCATCGTTGCGTATCCTATCGTATACATAATAGTAGACGCCCACATTTCTCAGCACTGATCTTTTGTAGATATGGCAAATAGTTACAAGAATTAAGTCGATTTTGTGAAGGCTAAATACTGCAATCAGTATGCCACCTCTAAGGCTTAAGGTGTACGGTCATTGAGTCATTATGTCATTCGCTTCGCGTCATTACGCTCCGCTGTCATCAGGTCGCTGTAACAAATGGCAATAGGTGACGGCGAAGCTAGATGGTCTGATGGCTGCTTCCTGCATGCTCTGCCTTTCTTATCATTCCTTGCCTTGAACGACTCGACCTGCTCACGGCGAGGACAGTGGGACTCCTCGTCGACACGGTTCATCGAATGGCTGCCTCTTTGGTGGCTTCCCTCGCGTTTTGTGAACCTAAAGATAGTGGATTCTGGTCCTAGGACGGGGCTTGTCAAATTCGCTAAAGTCGTGTTAGTAGTTAAAGGTTGCAAAATACCTCAGCTCGCATTATTCACGAAACGATGGGGTGAGCCCGAGAAGATGGGCGTGCCACCGAGCAACCCTTTTATCCGAAACGTAGCTTAACGTACGTCGCCGGGTCCAAGGCCCGAGGACGGACGGCTTTTGGCTCGACTCCATCCCGTAGGGGACTACCCCCCGGCTTCTCGGCGCTTAGAGCCCACAGCTTGGAGAGAAGGACGGTCATATCTGCGGTCGCAGCAGGGGTTTTGTGAAAAGTGCGGGCTTGCACAGGAGAGTGTAATGGTCGAACTATTCGCTGGTTCTGAGTCAGACCAAGAAGTCATCATAGCAACCATAGGCAATCAGAAAAACCCTTCGCAGGTGGTGGAAATTGTCCACCTTCCGGGAAAAAACATCTTTATAACCCGTGGCATAGCCACTCATTTTAGGATCAAGGACATCGCTGTCCCCCAAAATCTGATGCTCACAGAAATTAACGAGATGACCGGGGTGTTGTCATATCTCCTGGAACGTATAGCAACGGCTGCGGATCTTAATCTCCCCTTCCGTTACGATCCTGAATTCCAAGTGGGCGATAGCAGATTCAATCTTCAGGAAAGCGGAGATTTCATGATTCTCACCCGCGATGCCTAGCCGATTCCTTCCGAAACAGTCTGGCGGGCTTGAGGAGACTGATAAGTCGAGGAGGCATTGATGACACGGAGGTTCCGGCCAATTGTCGACCATTTGAGAGAAGTGGCGGGGCTCACTTCCAGCCGGTTTTTGGAAAAGTACAACCATCCGGTGCTTCTCTGGCCGCAAACTGGAGATTGGATGGAAGATGTCACTTTTCAATTTGAGACGTTCTCCAGTGAGTACAGCGACGAAGTGCCTGGGGAAATATCCCCGGCCACCGAATCCCAGATAGCGGAGACCCTGGTAATCGAAATCCACAAGCAGGCCAGTACGGCACCGGCCAACATGATTTGTGTTGGCCGAGCCGCCAACAACGATATCGTACTCGCCAGCAATACCGTCTCCAAGCTTCACACCTATTTTCTTGCGTCAGAGGATGGAGAATCCTACGAGATTGTCGACGCAAACTCCACAAATGGTACGGTGGTGAACAACAGACGACTCATTGCTCACAAGAATCAGCCTTTGGTAAATCGTGACCAAATCCAATTCGGCCCTTCCATCCATATGATCTATTTGACCCCCAAGGGATTCTACGATCTCCTGCAACAATTGCACCGGTCTGGCATTACCTGATATCAGCGCATAGAGCATAGGGCAAGGGGCATAGGGTGAGATAATTGATTTTGATTTACTCCATGCTCAAAGCCTCATGCTCCATGAGAATTGAAACTGGTTTCCTTTTTGCAACTCTGTATTGTTTCCGCTATAATCGCTGAGATATTTCATTTAAGAGGCCTCCACGAATTTGAACCCCTGAAACCATCTCGAGGAGAACACTATGTATGTAGGTCGCAAAATGACGACTGATCTCGTCACGGTGACTCCTGACACCCCCCTGTTTAAAGCGCGCGATTTGCTGCGAGAGCATAACATCAAGCAGGTACCCGTCGTTGACCAACAGGGCAAACTGGTGGGCATTCTTACCGATCGTGACCTCAAGCAAGCGTGGGCCTCGCCGGCGACCACCTTGAGTATCTATGAACTGACCTATGTCCTGCAGAAGCTGACCGTGGAAAGCGTCATGGTCAAAGACCTTATCACCATAACTCCAGCCGCCACCATCGAGCGTGCTGCCAGAATCTTGCATGATCGCAAGATAGGGAGTTTACCGGTTGTTGAGGATGATACATTGGTGGGTATCATCACCAGCACCGATCTCATGGAAGTGTTGTTGGACGGCCTTGGCATTAAAGAGGAGAGCGGCCGTTTGGTAGTTCTGGTAAAGGATCGCATTGGGGTGCTGGCTGATGTCTGCGGTTTACTAAAAGAGGCAGGCATCAACATTTTGAGTATGGTCACCCTGCCCTTGCATGCGTATCCAAACATTTATGAACTGGTCATCCGAGTTAACTCTGCAGATCGTGATCCAGCCGTTGACTGCTTAATGCAAGCGGGCTACGGGGTGATTACCGAGTACAAGAAAGACCTGGAACCCTACATTCCCACTGAATAGACTAAGAGCAATGTCCGTTGTCCGCGGTCCGTTGCTAACAAAGCATAGAGCAACGGGCATAAGGTGGAGGATCAACTCAATTGCGGATTTGGGAATGCGGATTGCGGAATTTAGAGTAACTTTTTGACGTGCTTCTTGATATTTTCAATCCGAAATCCGAAATCCGAAATCAACCTTCTGTCCTGTCCTGCTCCACCGCAGCAGCCACGCCTTGATCTTCCGCCCCTTCTGCCTCTATTCCAACCCAACGCCGGCCCAAGACAATATAGACGAGAGCACCCAAAGGGGGAAGGAGAGTTACGACCGCAAACCAGATCACCTTTGCTTTCAGGGTAGTAAAGCTGCGGTAGGCCACGTCTCGGATGGCCCACACAGTGGGGACGAACAATAGTACCGCCACGCCAATGAGCACAAGGAGTCGTAAGATAACACCTATGTCCATACCCAACACTACCTTTCTTAAAATTACACTCTCTTGTGGTTGCCGGTTTCTTTAACGCAACCAGTCCGATTTAATAATAGCCATTGCTTATTGGCCATCGGGTCGTAGCATCACCGGAGCAAATCAAGCATGGTCTATGACACCCAGCGTCAAGCCTTCAGCCCTTCGACAAGCTCAGGACAGGCTTTCAGCTTTCAGCCAAAAAAATCCTCAATCTGCAATCTAAAATCTACAATCTGCAATCTAAAATCTACCCGCTGCCCGCTGCCTGCTGCCCGCTGCCTTGCTTGGCACGCCTAAGCCATGAGGTGGTTGATTCTTTAATTAATAGCCATCCGGAAACCATGTTTCTGGATGTCATTCTGAGGAGCAATGCGACGAAGAAT
>CAYFXH010000031.1:0-4639 GCA_964346905.1 uncultured Desulfobacteraceae bacterium
TCACCGGGAGGGATTAGGAGTATGCGGCTACGAATATCCATTCTAACTCTGATACTTCTGGTTTCGCTCGCATCCTTGGAGCTCTCTGAGGCTCAAACCAGGGCGTCCAGGGGAGATCCGATTGTTATCAAGGTGGTTGAGCTTGAGTATGCTGACGCTGACCACCCGACGACCGTTCTTACCCCATTATTGTCGCCGGAAGGTCGAATCGTCGCCCATAGCCGCACAAACAGCCTAGTCATCAAGGATAGGGCTTCAATTGTCAGAAGAATGGTGAAAGTTATTAAAGGACCGTCTAAAACTGAAGAAGGAATTATCGCAATGACCTTAGCAATCACATCCCCCGCATTTTCACATAACGGAGAGATTCCCACGCTCCATACCTGTGACGGTGAGGATATTTCCCCAGCTTTGGAGTGGTCGAAGCTGCCCGAAGGAACTAAGAGTATCGCTCTAATTGTGGACGATCCAGATGCTCCTGATCCTGCCGCACCTAAAATGACCTGGGTCCACTGGGTGCTCTACAACATTCCCCCCAGCGCCACTGGCTTGCCCGAGGGTGTCAAACCCCAGGACCTACCCAGTGGAACCAAGGAGGGGCTCAACGACTGGAAGCGCACTGGGTATGGCGGACCATGTCCTCCGATTGGCCGCCACCGTTACTTTCACAAACTATATGCTTTAGGTGTTGTTCTTCCAGACTTGGGCAGGCCAACCAAAAAAGACCTGGAAAAGGCGATGGAGGGACAAATTCTTGCAGAAGCAGAGTTAGTGGGAACTTACCAAAGATCACGATGAGCCTGAGAATAATTTCATCATCTGACCCTCGCTCTTTGTTTCATAGGTTAAAATCAGTCAATTCCCTTTAAATACCATAAGTACCGAAGCTGATGTTCGGATCAAACAAAAAAGATCTCGCAAATATGCGAGATCATTAGAAAAATGGTGCCGAAGGCCGGACTCGAACCGGCACGGGTCTCCCCACCACCCCCTCAAGATGGCGTGTCTACCAGATTCCACCACTTCGGCACTATCTTATTTGGGCCCCTCTTCTTGCGCACCGGAAGCTGGTGTCTGCTGCTCCGCCACTGGTATATCGGCTGACGTCTCTTGTTCAGCTGCCGGGGCCTGGGCAGGAGTCTGCTCTTCGGCCGCCGGCGTTTCGGCTGGTGTCTCAACGTCGGTGGTGACCGGAGCGGTGGCCGCAGGCTCAACCCCCGTCATTACCGATTTGCTGATAACTCGGGTGGCTCGGCCTGCCAGAATCAGTGACGTAAGCAAGAAAATGATTGCGACAACTGTGGTCAGTTTGCCGAAAAAGGTACTGCCACCAGTCGAACCAAACAGCGTCTGCGAAGAACTGCCAAAAACGGCCCCGATCTCAGATCCTTTCCCCGTCTGTAATAACACAATGATAATCAGGGCGACGCTGATAGAGAGATGTAAGGCCACAAGTACTGCCTGCATAAAGGTCTCTTTCCCCTATTCTATAAGACGAGCTTGAAAATATAGCTCATTTACCCTTCAAAATCAACAATCCTGATAAAGGAGGCGGCCTTCAGGCTTGCCCCTCCCACCAGGGCCCCGTCGATATCGGGCTGGGCCATCAACTCATCCACATTTTCCGGTTTGACGCTGCCACCATACAATATGCGTGTACTGTTTGCAACAGTATTATCAAAGCGTTTGGTGAGGTCCTCTCGTATGAAAGCATGTGCCTCTTGGGCCTGCTCCGGTGTAGCCGTATGACCAGTGCCAATTGCCCATACCGGCTCGTAGGCCAGGACCAAGCGGCCTACTTGCCCTGCTTCCAGTCCCGCAAGGGCCCCGCCCAGTTGATCTCCCAGAACTCGCACGGTCTCGCCATCCTCTCTTTCCTCCAGAATCTCACCGATGCAAAGGATAGGGGCAAGATCCAGCTCTAAAAGCGCCACCAGCTTGTGATTTACACTCTGGTCTGTTTCTCCAAAGTACTGACGCCGCTCTGAATGGCCAACTATGACGTAATGGCAACCGAGATCGCGTAGCATGGGAGGCGAAATCTCGCCGGTGTATGCCCCCTGGCTCTCCCAGTAACAGTTCTGCGCTGCAAGCCGAATGGGGCTGCCGGCCAGTCCGGCGGCCACCCCGGCCAACGCTGTAAAAGCAGGAGCCACCACCACTTCCCGGTCGGCAAAGCGGGAGATCCCCTTTTTGAGCTCTTCCACCAGAGCCACAGATTCAGCCACGGTGAAATGCATTTTCCAGTTTCCTGCCATGAGCGGCATCCGTCCACTCATACTCTCATCCCTCCTCTGGATTGCTATAAATCCGAAATCCGAATATCTAAATCCGAAACAAATTCAAATTTCGAATGCTCCAATGATCAAAACAAGAACGATTAATATAGTCTCGATTTTTCTCGTTTGGATCATTTGAATTTTGGTAATTCGGATTTGTTTCGTGCTTCGTGCTTAGGATTTCGAATTTCATATTCAACCTGCCCTATGCTCCATGCTTCTCTACGGACAACCTACTACAACCTCTCCCCGATATACACGGCCAAATCAGCTAGCCGGCTGGCATAGCCAAACTCATTATCGTACCAGCTCAGCACCTTTACCAAACGGCCATCGATAACACTCGTCAGAGCCGCGTCAACGATGGAGGAGTAGTGGCTGGTGTTGAAGTCCGCTGAAACCAGCGGCTCGGTGTTGTACGCGAGGATACCCTTGAGTCGACCATTGGCCGCATCTTCCAAGACCTTGTTCACCTCTTCCTTGATGACGTCACGGCTCACCCTTCCCACGAAGTCCACCACAGAGACATTCGGCGTGGGAACTCGGATAGCCATGCCGTCAAGTTTGCCTTTCAGTTCCGGAATGACCAGGGTCACTGCCACCGCAGCACCAGTGGTGGTGGGCACCATGGAAAGCGCCGCAGCCCGCCCCCGGCGCCGATCCTTGTGCAACCCGTCCAGAAGGTTCTGGCCCATGGTGTAAGCGTGGATGGTTGTCATCAATCCATGCTCAATGCCGAAGGAATCGTGCAGAATCCGGACCACCGGTGCCAGACAGTTGGTGGTGCAGGAGGCATTGGAGACAATGTTGTGGTTTTTGGGATCATAGGTCTCCTCGTTGACCCCCAATACGAAGGTTGCATCCACGTTTTTCCCTGGTGCGCTGATGATCACCTTGCGGGCGCCAGCTTTCAAGTGCTTGGCAGAGGAGTCTCTGTCCCGAAAAAGGCCGGTGCACTCCAAGACGATGTCTGCCCCGAAATCTTTCCATTTCAACTCTTCCACGTTTCTAATTTGGGTGCAGTGAATTTCCTTTCCCCCTATCACCAGATTTCCCGCCTTGACCTCCACGGGAGTTTCACTGCGACCATGAACTGAATCGTAGCGGAGTAGGTGAGCTAACTCCGTAGGATCACTGAGATCATTTATGCCCATTACCTGGATGTCCATGCCACGCTCGACAATGCTTCGCATCACCATACGACCAATCCGACCAAAACCGTTGATTCCAACTTTGACAGCCATGATCCTATCCTCCCTGCAAGCTTACGGTTGTTATTGACAATGGGCTTACTATCAACTGATGAAAACGATACAGTGGAATTTCTCCCGAGCCCGCTCGGCACAACAGGCTGCCGGGCGGTGCAGCCGGCCATCTCCGCCTTCCCAAAAGTACATCAAGCCAAGAATACCCTGTTGGTATGAGGACAGATGGCCAGGCTAGCGGGAAGGTCAGCCCGGGCTATGGGCTCAATACGAACCCGGGCGGAAGCATGAATGAACTGACGATGTAAACCACCGTCACAAAGAGTAACCGTCCGTCTCTGACTGTGCCGCTCGTCTCTCAGGCCGCTACCAATCCCATACACCATTCTCTTATTCTTCGACCTTTTCGTTCAGGATCTCGCTGGCCAGTGAAATACTTCTTCTTCCGTAGTCTTTGACCATTCGGGCCAATTCATCCACTTTTTGCTCCTCTCGTGAATGTGCCAGTTTAAGGAGCATGGGTAGATTGACACCGGTGACAACTTCAATTCCCTCCTGATTCAAGAAACTCAGGCTCAGATTAGCGGGAGTGCCGCCAAACATGTCAGTAAGTACGATAACTCCATCCCCATCATTGACCTCATCCATCGCTCTGGTAATCTGCTGGCGCAGATCATCTACAGGCAAGTCAGGGTCCAGTGATAGTCCGACACAGTTATTGATTTCACCCACAATCAGCTCAGCGGTGGCGAGGAGCTCCTGGGCCAACCGCTGATGGGTAACCACCAACATTCCCACCATCAGTCTACTCCTAATAGTAAGTCAGATTGGTTAACAATACACCCTGAACACGAGGGAAACAGGGAGCAGTATAGCCACCGCTACATTCGAAAACGGTCATTAACTTTGCTCCGCAACTGCACTTGAGGGCTGAGCCATTCCCTCCGCTTACGCTCGGTCTGATGACTTTGCGGCGCGGAGATCCTTCGGAGCAGAAGCGGTGGCAGCCCGAGCTGCGGACGTGCCAGCCTTTGCTGTTTTACTTGGGGAGAGTTGTCTCCTTTTAATAGGCAAAGGCTGGCCACATACGCCGCTTCGGGAATATTCCAGCCCTCAAGCCCTATCTATGCGGAGTTAAGTGCATGGGTGTATTTA
>CAYFXH010000031.1:4649-34495 GCA_964346905.1 uncultured Desulfobacteraceae bacterium
CGATAAATTCTATAACAGATGATGTGGGATATGCGATGTGGGACAATACCACTGCTCTGCCATAATCACTTATCCCAGATCTCATATCTCACATATTGAGTAGAATGGGTTTTCCGCTTTTTTAGTCGGTGCGCTCAATCCACTTCCACATCTCGGTGACCCACCGCAGCCGTGTATCCCAGTCCTGCCAACTCCTTTTTCAATTGCTCTGAGATGACCACCGATCGATGTTTTCCCCCGGTACATCCTACAGCGATGGTTAGATAGTTTTTACCTTCCTCACGATAACGAGGCAAGAGATAGTTGATCAAGTCGGTAAACTTCTGTAAAAACAGCTGGGTCTGTTCCTGCTTGAGGACGAAGCGAATGACTGGCTCCTGGGTACCATTCAGATCTCTGAGCTCTTTGATAAAGAACGGATTGGGCAAGAACCTCACGTCCATAACGATGTCCGCTTCAGTTGGTACACCGTACTTGAAGCCGAAGGAGAGCACATCGATATGGAGCGTTTCCTGTTCCGGGAAAACCGTGTACAGCCGCGAGATCATCCGTTTCAATTCGTGCACGTTGAGGTTGGATGTATCAATAACTCGAGTTGCCATTTGCTTCAGGTCTTTGAGTTTTTCACGCTCGGCTTTGATTCCGTCCAGCACGGTGCCCGTGCCTACAAGGGGATGTTTACGCCGCGTTTGACTAAAGCGGCGCTGCAGGGCCTCGTTGTTTGCGTCGAGGAAGAGAATCTCTAAATTGGTGCCCCGCTCTCGCAGCTCGGTAAAGATCTTCGGGTAACTCTCCAGAAAGCGGCGCTCCCGAATATCCATGCCCAGGGCGATATGCCAGAGGTCGTCGGAGGATTCCCCCCGCAGTTCAAGGAACTCCGGCAGCAGTACAACCGGCAGATTATCAACGCAGAAAAAATCGAGGTCTTCAAATGCCTTTATGGCTGTACTCTTACCAGATCCAGAAAGTCCGGTGACCACAACAACTTGCAACCTTCTCTGTTCTTTGTCCTTCCCTTCTTCGGTCATGGCCGCCTCTCAACGTGCTGTTGCCTCATGCCAATAATGCTTGGTGTTGCGCAGTAATGCAAGGAATGCTGTCTCAACCTGAACCAATACTCCATCACCCCAGTACTCCAGTACTCCAGTACTCCATTTCCTCGGTGCTCTTTGTACACTTTGTGGTGATAGAATGCCTATATGTGCAGGCAGGCGTTTATTACGCGATTAGATGCTCAAAGTGGGGAGATAAAGCTAACAGGGGCACGCAAAACAGGCCGGAGATGCGCTGTGGTTAGAACTCCTTGTTCTCTTCCTGGATGACTTGGAAAAGTTCCTCCTTGTTTCCGGCCTCCAAAAGTCTCTGGCGGAAGTGGGCACTTTTGAGCAACCGGGAAATTTTGGCCAAGGCACGCAGATGTATACCGGCGGAGTTTTCCGGAGCTATCAGCAAGAAAAAAAGGTGGGTTGGCCGCCCGTCCATGGAATCAAATTCGATACCCCGTGTGCTACGCCCGAAGGACAAGATCAGTTCATCGAGATCCTGAATCTTGCCGTGGGGAATAGCTATACCGTCACCTATCCCCGTACTTCCCAGCCGCTCCCGCTCCAGGAGCACCTCCACGAGGGCCTCTCTGTTTAAGTCGGCCTTGCAGGTCAACAAAGCTCCGGTGAGTTCCTCCAGAACCTCTTCCTTACTCTGAGAACTAAGCTCTGGAATAATGCAATCCTTATTCAGGATGTCCAGTATTTTCATAAATGCTCTCAGCACACCTTGTGGCTATGCCCGGCAACAAGGTCCTTTCACGTCTCTCGCTCAACTGGGCGGGCTCCCACCGGTAAGATGCTACTTATTTTCTGGCTCTATGAGACCGTAGTTGCCATCCTTACGTCGATAGATGACGTTGATGTTCTGGGTCTTGGCATTCGTGAACACCAAAAATTCGCTGTTGGCAAGATCCATCTGCATCACTGCTTCATCTACATCCATGGGCTTGACGTTAATCTGTTTGGTCTTGATTATTTGCGGTTCCTGATCTTCCTCAAAACTCTCACCAGCCAAGACGTTCATTTTCATCACTAACGGTTTTGCCCCACCGTCGCTCTTACGTTTCTTGAGCTTCTCCCTGTACCGTTTGATCTGAGACTCAACTTTATCAACCACCATATCAATGGCCGAGTACATATCTCCTGTTTCTTCTTGACCATTCAACCGCAGGCCATTGGCGTTAATGCTTACCTCGGCGATATGCCGAAATTTTTCCACCGAAAGTACCACATGGGCTTCAATGGGATCCTCAACGTATTTCTTGATGCGATAGAGTTTTTCCTCGGCGTAATTGCGCAAAGTATCGGATGCGTCGACTCTTCTGAAAGTGACCGAAACCTGCATCTATATCCTCCCTACAGCGTTATACACGCTATGTCAATAGGGTAAACTCATTGAATGTTCCTATCGATTCCGTGCAGATCCGAAACATCAACTGTTGATGTGGGATATGAGATATGCGACGTGGGAGTAACAACGGGGCTCTGCCAAGATAACGCATCCCAGGTCTCACATCTCAGATCTCGCATCGCTGATTCGGCCTTCGAAATTGAGACTAGCTGCCTTTCTTTCGTCTCTTGCTGCCCCACACTGGCTGTTTGCGTAAATTGGAAGGTAATATGCCCAGCAGCTCCCGATATTTGGCCACGGTTCTGCGGGCTATGTCGATATTTTCTTCGCGCAGCTTTTCAACAATGGCCTTGTCGCTATAAGGCTTGCGTGTATCTTCATTCTGCACCAACTGACGGATGCGCTCCTTTACACTTTCCGACGCCACAGCACTACCGGTGAAACTGCTGATAGAGGAGTTGAAGAAATATTTCAGTTCAAACACGCCTCGAGGTGTATGCATATATTTATTGGTGGTCACACGGCTAATGGTGGACTCGTGCATGTTCAAATCCTCGGCCACGTCGCGTAAAACCAAGGGTCTTAGATGGGCAATGCCCTTTTCAAAGAAATCTCGTTGAAACTTGATGATACTCTCAGCCACCCGGTATATGGTGCGCTGTCGCTGATGAATACTCTTGATGAGCCAAGCTGCAGAGCGCAACTTGCTCTGGATATATTCTCGTGCCTGCTCGGTCACATGGCCGTCTTGACTCAGGGCCTCGCGGTAAAAGGGGCTTATCCGAAGTTTCGGCATACCATCTTCGTTGAGAAGGATGACAAATTCGTTTTCCACTTTATAAACAAAAATGTCGGGACTAATATATTGGATGTCTTCCTCATCATACTGCTTGCCGGGTTTGGGCTCCAGCCCAATGATGACGTCGATGGCCCCTTGGACCTCCTCCGGATTTCTCCCGGTGACCTTGACAATGGCGTGGTAGTTCCTATTTTCCAGATCGTGCAGATGATTCTGGATTATGTTAATCACCAAGTCATCTTCGAGCTGCAAATTTCTTGCTTGAATGAGCAAACATTCCTGAAGGTCTCTGGCTGCCACCCCCACCGGATCGCATTCTTGGACCAGATGGAGCACCTGTTCCACAACAGCCTCCTCGCACTCGGCCATCTCAGCGATTTCAGCTAAGGTGGCCTTCAAGTAACCATCACGGTCCAAGTTGCCGATAATGAAGGTGCCCACCTCTTTCTGGGCCTCATTCAGATCTGACAGGTGCAATTGCCAGAGAAGATGGGCATTCAAAGATGGCTTCTTGACAAGGCGACTCTCAATCGCCGGCAATTCCCGGCCTTTCTCGCTCTCCATGCGCACCCTGCTGGTGCTCGTGTAGTCCCCGAGGTAATTCTCCCAGTCAAAATCCTCCTTGGGTTTTTCCTCAATGGTGACCTCGGGGACGCTCGCATCACGGTTGGCATCTGGCCCTTCCTCCCCGGGCTCCTCATGCTCTGGCGCGACATCCTGACCTTCTTCCAGGAGTGGATTACTTTGCAGTTCCTGGCTGATCGTCTCCAGCAATTCCAGACGGGACAACTGCAACAACTTGATGGCCTGCTGCAGCTGGGGGGTCATGATCAGCTGCTGTGCGAGTTTCAGGTGCTGTCTGAGCTCTATCGCCATGGTCGCTACGTACCCCTAAAGGGTAAACTCCTCTCCCAAATACATGCGGCGAGCGTTCTGGCTCGAAGCAATCTGGGCAGGATCTCCTTCTTCCAAAATGGTGCCTTCGTTTACAATGTAAGCACGGTCGCAGACTTTGAGAGTCTCACGCACGTTGTGGTCGGATATGAGCAGCCCGATACCCTTCTCCTTCAGCTGGGTGATGATCCTCTGAATGTCGATGACAGCCAAAGGATCAATGCCGGCAAAAGGTTCATCCAACAGGAAAAAATTGGGACAGGTCACCAGGGCTCGGGTTATTTCCACCCGTCTGCGTTCCCCTCCGGAAAGGGCATATCCCCGGTTGCCAGCCAGATGTCCAACACTCAGTTCATCCAATAGTTCTGCAAGTCTCTGCCGCCTTTCCTCCCGGCTCAGGTCCATGGTTTCCAATATTGCCATAATGTTTTCTTCCACCGTCAATTTTCGGAAAATCGACGGTTCCTGGGGAAGATAGGTGATCCCTTCCCGCGCCCGAAGGTACATTGGTTGGGAGGTGACGTCTTTTCCATCCAGAAAGATCCGACCATCATCTGGGCGAATCAACCCCACAATCATATAAAAGGTGGTGGTTTTTCCTGCCCCATTGGGACCTAAGAGCCCGATGATTTCGCCACGGTTAACAGTCAGGCTTATATTGTTGACCACCCGTCGGCGACGGTAGACCTTTACCAGATCGCTGGCGACAAGCCTACCCTCATTCGTCTCTGTCTGTTCCGGAGTTTCCCTCTCCTTCAACGCTGCCTCTGTCAATAGAACCTCCGGTGGCAGAACTGTAAATGGTCGCTTCCACTGGCCCGGACGGGCCTCCCTCAACGATACTTTTCTCCGTGTCTAAAAAAAGAGTGATTTTGTCACCTTGAATAAAGTCTTTACCCTGTTCAACCCGGGGCTTACCGGTGAGGACGACTTTATTATCCTCGCCAAAGTAAACAGCGTTTTCTCCGGTGGCTAAAACGTTTTTCTGAGAAATGCGAACACTCCCATCAACCACTATCCGATCAATTTTCCCGGCTAGGCCCCTCTCATTCGGCTTCGGATTTTCTGCTTCCAGGTAAAAAATGGTCAGCCGGTCTCCCCGGATGGTAAGATCTCCCTGCTTAGCGACCACATTCCCTATGAAAACCACCTGTTGCTCTTGTTGGTTTGCTTCCAGCCTGTCACTTGTTATATGGACAGTGTCACTTTTTGGAACCGCAGTCTGTCCCTGGCTAAGCCCGCCGAACAGGAGCCAGAGAATGGCCAAAACGAGTACTGAACGGATGCACCCTGTGCATGTATTAACGATCAGATTCCTCACAAATTAACCCAGTCCCCGGCAACTACGATACGTTCTGTCTTTCTCCCGTAAAAGAGCCAATCCCCTCCAGCGTGGTTCCGAGATGACGCAGGATACTCACAGACCGATTTGCGATCTCAAGCCGCATGCCCTGGCCCTTCAGGGTCACCCCCTGTCCCGTGACTATGAGCTCCGCTTCCGTATGGATCAACTCCTTGTCTCGATCATAGAGAAGACGATCTGTGGTCAGTACGTAACCCTCGTCGGAAATCACCCGAACATTGCCACGTATCTCCATGTTACTGGTGTCGGTGTACAAGACTCCTCTATCCCCTGTGAGTTCAACCTTGCCGCCGTTTTTGGGAAAGAAGACTGCCTTTACCTGCTCGAGCACCGTTTTCTTCCTATCTTCGAAGTACGTTGCCGTGGCTGCCCGCACAGTCCAACGAGCATTTCCCTCTTTAACGTCGCGATATTCAAAGTTGTTGAGAGCTAACTTGCCATCCTCGCTGGTCACCTCAGCAACAATGGCTGGTAGGGTCTTTTTTGCCGTGCGCACCTTTATTCCAACTAAAAGCGCTATCGCTGCGCCGGCCATAGCCAGGACAAGGAGCCATCGGATAAAACGGATACGTTGCCAAAATTGCTGCTCCATCAGTCTTCAGCTCCACCTGACGATACTCTCTTGTCGAGACTATGCAACTTCTGGGCCCTTTGCGGTTTATGAGTCAACTTCTTTTTCACATATATCACAGGCCGTCATGTAGTGTAAAGGGTAATTTCCAACCATAAACTAAAATTATATCTTAAATATCAATAGTTTATAGCATTATCTGGGGTCCGACAATACAGGAATTCTGGGATGAACCGACTGCGGTCTTGCAGGGAAACAAAAACTAGCCTCCTGAATCACCCAGGTATCGCGCCGTGACTTCTTCCCACTTGTCCTGGACCTGGAGTAGGTAGTCGCAGAGCTCCCGCACTGCCCCTTTGCCCCCTCCACGTTCAGTGGTAAGGTGACAATGAGCATGGATATAAGGTTCAGCATCAGCCACAGCTACAGCCAACCCTACTCGTCTGAAAACAGGGAGATCCACCAAATCATCACCCACATAGGCCACATCTCGGTCATCAAGTTGGCGCTGCCGAAGCATTGCCTCGTAGTCAGTCAACTTGTTCCTGCTGCCCTGGAACACCAACTGAATCCCCAGATCTTTGGCGCGACTGGAAACCACGTGAGAAGTCCTGCCGGTGAGCAGCGCCACCTCGATCCCCCCCCTTTGCACAAGACGAATGCCGTGGCCGTCATGGACGTGGAACACCTTACTTTCTTGACTGTCAGCATGCCAGATGAGGCCACCGTCAGTGAGCACTCCGTCAACATCCAGAATCAACAGCTTGATCCGAGCTGCCCGCTCTCTGATCTCTTCCTCTCTCCTGTGATACTTCACGCCCGACTCTCCTGACAGCAACAAGCACCGCACTCTACCAATGAAACCGCAGAGCAGACAACGAACATACAGAGCACATGAGGTTTCGTTGCCAGCAATGGGATCCACGATTAATCCTTTGTGAGCCCCGTGCTCTCAGTGGTTAACCTCCCCCTCAAAGAGCTTTTGACTACTCGCTCTTGCCAGCTTATTTCCCCACAGCAGTATGGATATCAAGCAACACACCCAAAAGATCGTCCACCTCAGCAAGGGGGAGGGAGTTGGGACCGTCACAGCGCGCTTGATCTGGGTTGTGATGTACCTCCAAAAAGACTCCATCCACCCCGGCAGCCACTGCAGCTCGGGCCAACGTCCCCACAAAACGCCGATCGCCTCCAGAGCGGTCCCCGGCCTCCCCGGGAAGTTGGACACTGTGAGTGGCATCAAAAACCACCAGACCGTGCTCCCGCATGAGATGAAGCGAGCGCATATCTACCACCAGATTGTTGTAACCAAAGGTGGTCCCTCGCTCGGTGAGCAGAATTTTCCGGTTCCCTTTGCTGTGAAGCTTGGCCACTACGTTGGCCATGTCCCAGGGAGCCAGAAATTGACCTTTCTTCACATTGATGGGCTTGCCCGCTGCTGCTACGGCCAGCACCAGGTCGGTCTGGCGACAGAGAAAGGCCGGAATTTGGAGAACATCAAGCGTTTCAGCCGCCCTCTCCACCTCTGCAACTGAGTGGACATCGGAGAGCACCGGGAGATTGTAGTCACGACGGACAGTGTCCAGAATTTCCAGCCCTTCCTCCAGCCCGGGGCCCCTGAACGAGGTGTGAGAGCTGCGGTTTGCTTTGTCATAAGAACTTTTGAATATCAGGGGTAGAGCCCACCTGTCAGCCAACCTCTTGAGAGCTGCCGCCACGGCCAGAGTGTCCTCAGCACTCTCGATTACACAGGGTCCAGCGATGATGAAAAGGTTACCATCACCGATGGTACATTGGTCCAACACAATGGAACGCATCAGTGGCCTTTCTGGGCCGCCATGGGCGGGTTAAGCTGCGTTGGATTCGTCCCGCTGCCGAGCGTTTTCCAGTGAGTATTTGATGAAATCTCGGAAAAGGGGGTGGGGGTCCATTGGTCGGGATTTGAATTCGGGGTGAAATTGACAGCCGAGAAACCAAGGGTGATCCTTTAATTCGATAATTTCAACCAGTTGTTTGTCAGGAGATAGTCCGGTAAACCGTAGCCCTTTACTACCGAGTATTTCGCGGTAGTCGTTGTTGAACTCATAGCGGTGCCGATGGCGCTCGAAGATCTCACGCTTGCCATAGGCAGCATAGGCCTTGGAGTCCTCCTCCAGTATGCAGGGATACTCTCCAAGCCGCATGGTACCACCCAAATCGGAATTCTCATCACGTCGCTGAACGGTTTTCGTCTGGTAATCGTACCACTCACGCATGAGGTAGATAACCGGGCCTCTGGTATTCGGGTCAAACTCCACGCTGTGAGCCTCTGCCAGGCCAGCCACGTCCCGGGCGAATTCCACCACCGCCATCTGCATGCCAAGGCAGATTCCAAAAAAGGGCACCTGGTTTACCCGAGCGTATTGAATCGCCTTAATCTTGCCCGAAAACCCACGGGCTCCAAAACCACCTGGTACCAAAATACCATCTACGTCTGCGAGCAGGGCCTCGCCCCCTTCCTTTTCAACCTCCTCAGAATCGATATAGGACAGAATCACCTGGCAATCATTGGCAACTCCACCATGGATCAATGCCTCGTTCAAACTCTTATATGATTCGCGCAAATCAATATATTTCCCTACGATACCAATAGTCACTTCATATTTGGGATTCTTCAGCCGCTCAACCAGTTCTTCCCAGTGTTCCAGTCGTGGCGCCCGGGTCCAGATATTCAAGAACTGTACGATCTTGTCATCCAGGCCTTCATGGTGAAACCGCAAAGGCACCTCGTAGATACTCTCCACATCCTGGGCTGTGATCACCGCCTCAGGCTCGACGTTACAAAAGTGGGCGATTTTCGCCTTTATCTCCCTGCTCAGTGGAACCTCCGTGCGACACAACAAAATGTCCGGCTGGATGCCAATACTGCTGAGCTCTTTGACACTATGCTGGGTCGGTTTGGTTTTCACCTCCCCGGCGGCCCGGATGTAGGGAACCAACGTCAGATGAATGTAGGTGACATTTTCCTTGCCCACGTCTGACCTGAACTGCCGGATCGCCTCGAGAAAGGGGAGCCCTTCAATATCGCCCACGGTGCCGCCTATCTCGATGATGGCCACATCCACGCCATCCGTGACCTTGAGAATACAGTTTTTGATTTCATCGGTGATGTGGGGCACTACCTGAACGGTACCCCCCAGGTAATCTCCCCTGCGCTCCTTGGTAATCACAGAGTGGTAAACGCTACCGGAGGTGAAGTTGTTCTTTCTGCCCATTTTGGCAGAGGTGTAGCGCTCGTAGTGCCCAAGATCTAGATCGGTCTCTGCCCCGTCGTCGGTGACATAGACTTCACCATGTTGGAAGGGATTCATCGTTCCTGGATCCACATTGATATATGGATCCAATTTCTGGAGGGTAACCCGCAAGCCCCGGCTTTCCAGCAGGGCACCTATGGCTGCAGATGCCAATCCCTTACCCAGTGAAGAGAGCACCCCACCCGTCACAAAAATGAACTTGCATTTGCTCAAGCCAACTGTCTCCTGCCATTTCAAGAAAGCCAAAAATGCACAAATGCCCCGAAGCTCCGGGGCTGGGCTGGGTCAAGACAAGTATAGCAAGCGAAGGCCAAATGTCAAGGAAGGGGAGGTGGCTGCACGCCCGGAGCATGCACCTTTTTTCTCTTGCATTTTCTCCTGAGTCATCCTATAGTAATTTCAATTGAATATTGGAAATCCAAGGAATCACAAAGTGGGTCACCGCCGGATTTAACTCGGCAGCAACCAGTGTCTTTCCTGCCGAATTCCCAAGTTCATACCTTCATTTTCATTACGTCCCGGTCTCCGTGTATCGAGACCTTAGATAGGGGGGCGGTGAGGTTGTTTTTTAATGCTGGTAGCCCGACGCATGTCTAGAGATCCTGTTGCTATTTCCCCCAAGGCCTCGATCCAGGACGCCATCGAGCTCATGAAAAAGCATTCCATTCGCCATTTGCCGGTGGTGGACCGGAAAGAGCGCTTGGTGGGATGGATCACCGACACCGATCTCCGGGGAGTACTCATTGCCTCCATGATAGAAGAGCTGACGGTGGGTGATGTCATGATTGCCGACCCGATTACAGTCTCGTCCACCGATGTTTTAGAGGAGGCAGCGCTTCTTATTACCAAGCACAAGATCGGCGGCATGCCGGTGCTCGAGGATGGCAAACTCGTTGGCATCATCACGGTTGTGGACATCCTGGAAGCATTTATAGACATCATGGGTGTGCTGGGATCCACTTCGCGCCTGGATGTCCAACTCGGCGAATCTCGAGATGCCTTTCAGGAGGTCTCCCGCATCATTCGAGAACACAATGGCGAAATCATCAGCGTTGGTATTCTCAGCCAAGAGTCCCCTGAACGAATATACTCTTTTCGTATTGAAAAATGTGATACTGAACCGTTGCGTCAAGCTTTGGAGGCGCAGGGACACAAGGTTGTCTCCTCCAGTCCCTAAAATCAGGTAGCTTCAAGACATGAGAGCTGTCGCCTTTGGCATCTTGTGTCGTGCTCTGGCATTAAGAAGGCCGATGGCAAAATCACTCTCCTTGCCACCGGGTGATGGCCCACAGTCTCTCTATCCTACTTTGACAGGGCGGATATATGCACATTGCGAAATTGTCCCAACAATTTCACTGGAAAGGAGGTGAGGCTTCACTTTGGTGCCCCGAACCATGTGCTGGCGCTCGCATTGGTGGTGTAAGGGCAAAATTGGACAGTAACGTCAATGGCTAGAGCCTTTGGGTTTCCTCAGGGACCTAAACAAAATTGTTGCGTCTAAAACACTCGCTAATGGAGGTATACTATGGGCAAAATACCTGAAAATTACCTACCACCAAAAGACATGTGGCCTGAATATTTGGTTCCCGAAGAGTTTGCCGACACTCCCATGGAGCTGAATCTCGCTGATTATCTAGTGGACCGCCACGTTCGAGAAGGCAGAGGTGACAATCCTGCCATCAAATTTATGGACAAGACCATCACTTACGGGCAGCTGCAGCAACAGGTGAACAAATTCGGTAACGCCCTGAAAGATGCCGGCGTCGAACCCCAAGATCGTGTTGGCATCCGTTTGGTAAACTCTCCTCAGGCCGTTGTCACCATCTTCGCCATCGAGAAAATCGGCGCCATCCCGGTACCCACCTCACCCCTGTGGTCAGGGGAGGAGGTGGCCTTCGTGGCCAACGATGCCGAGATGAAGTTCTTCGTGGTCAACGCCCCGCTCATGGCCCCGGTTGAGCAGGCCAAGGCCAATTTCGAGCACGGCACGAGGGTGATTGTCATCGGCGGCAATCCTGATGAGGTAAAGGCTGCTGGAAATCTGGTCTTTGAGGAGATGCTGGAGGCAGGCTCCCCGGAGCTAGATGCCACCATGCTCAAAGCCGACGACATCGGCCTCATGCTCTATACTTCAGGAACCACCGGCATGCCCAAGGGCTGCGTCCACTTTATCCGACCAGCTGTGATAGAAGCCAAAATTGTGAACAAATACGTCTACAAGATGAAACCCGGTGACGTTCTGGGTGGGGCTGCTCCGGTTTCCTTTGCCGCCGGCTTCGGCACCTTCACCTTGATTCCCTTTGAAGGAGGGGCCGCCATTTCTCTGATTCCCAAGTTCACTCCTCCTGACATGATGGATCTCATCCAGAAGCACAAGATCACCATACTCACCGGCCTCCCCACGGGTTACCGGGCCCTGATGAAGTTCCCCCCTTTCAAGGACTATGACACCAGCTCGGTTCGTCTCTACACCTCGGGTGGTGATGCTTTGGGCGCGGAGACCTTGAGCGGTTGGCAGAAGCTAACCGGCAAACCCATCTGGGAAGGTCTCGGTGGCACCGAAATGCTCCACCTGGTCACCTCCAACACCATGAATCCGGAACCGGTGCCCGACTCCATCGGCAAACCTTTGCCCGGTGTCGAGGTGCGCGTCGTTGATGAGGAGGGTAACGATTGCAAGCCCAATGAGATCGGCAGCATGATTCTCAAGGGCGCCTCGGGCACCCTTTACTGGAAGCCATATATAGACAATGAACGTCTGCTCAATTCACAGCGCAAAGGCGTGGTCGAAGGCTGGAATCAGATGGGAGACGCCGTCTTTATGAAAGAAGACGGCAACATCTGCTTCGTATCCCGCGAAGATGACATGATCAAGAGCTCCGGCTACCGCATCGGTCCGGCCGAGGTGGAAGAGGCCCTGGAGAAGCACCCGGCGGTGGCGGAGGCTGGTGTGGTCGGCGTCCCCGATCCTGACAAAGGCCAGATTACCAAGGCTTTTGTGGTCCTGAAAGAGGGCCACGAGGGCAGCGACGAATTCTTCGAAGAACTCAAGGAGTTCTTGAAGGGACATATCGCCATCTACAAGCTGCCCAGGGCCATAGAGTACGTGGAGTCGCTGCCGCGCACTCCCACCGGCAAGCTCTTGCGCCGTCACCTGCGCCCACCCAAGTAAGTTCTACTCTGAGGGCTAAGGTCAAACATCCCTTCACCCCCATGTGGGGTGAGGGGATTTTTTCTGGTTATAAAGAAAGATTTCTGAGTTCAGCTTCCTTGCTGTCGGGTGAACCCGCTTCGCGGAACCACCCGACCTACAAACCTGTAATTTAGAAAAGCGTCTGTACTCTTTAGAGACACGGAGTGCATAGAGCAATTCTAGTTTTTGCGCGACTACAGTATTGTCCGTTCTCAGTGGTCAGACTTCGACGAGGAGTTCGGCCGAGGCTCACTCATAGCCCTCAGTCGAGTCGTTGTCCGTTGCAATAAAGTTATCTTGCATTGGCTCCGGACGACGGACAACGGACGACTGACAATAACTTTCTCCTCTCCGAGGCGTGGGCTCTCCGAGCCGGAGGCCGGCCAGGGGAAAATACATCTCCTCTGTGTCCCTGCCCACCATCGACTTCGCCTTCAGGCGAGGCGGGCGGGTCTGTGCCTCTTTGGTAAATCGTCAATCAGGCCCTCTCAGGTCACCAAAACGTGGAGCAAAGTAGATAATCATTTTCCTCATTCCCTAATTTTATAATCCCCTAATTCTTTCCCCAGGGCTCAAGCTCAGATGCCATCTGGAGAACGATTACACGAGATTCTGACTTTGTTCTTTTTTTCTCTTTCATCCGTTGGCAAAGTTCGGTAAGATGAGCAAGGATATTCCACCCACATATGGAGATACATCCGTGGCTTGCAAACGCTGCTGCGTTATCATCGTCTTGCTGTTGCTCGTTTTCTCGTACCATACTATCTTCGCAGTCCCCCCCTCCATCAAGATCGGTGAGATTAATCCTCTCTCTGGCAGGCTCGCCAAACAGGGTTTGGAGATTCATCACGGGGTGGAGGTAGCCGTGGCAGAGGTGAACGAGACGGGCGGTCTTCAAGGCCGCCAGATCGAACTCATTTCCCGCGATGATCAGAGCCAGCCGGATGTGGCCATCTCAAGAGCCGAGGAGTTGTGTGGCTGGAAAAAGGTACGAGCCCTCACCGGCGGCTATGTTGATTCCCTGGTAGGGCCCATCAGTGAGGTCGCCAAAAAATACCAGATACCTTACGTAGCCAGTGCAAGCCTACAGAAAGAACTCACTCAACGGGACAACCCTTATTTTTTCCGGGTTTCCACGCTTCACGGTTTCGTGGAACCCATCTGCTCCATCCTAATCACACATTTCAAGCCGCAGCGGTTAGCCATTCTCCACGCTGCCACGCCCGGTTCCACCGAGTTCGCCCGTGATCTGGAGAGTTGTCTTCAGTCTCACGCCATTCAGGTGCGACTGATGGAAAAATTCCGTCCCGGTACTCCCGATTTCACGCCTGTGATCGGCAAACTAGCCAACCTGGACATAGAGGTGATTGTCTCTGGCGGCTTCTTCGCGGACCACCTGCTTTTGGTACGGCAACTCAAAGAGAACAGGGTGTACCCCAAAGCCTACATTGGCCCCTTTGGAGTGGCCTATGAGAGTTTTATTCACGAGATGGGCCAGGATGCCGAGTACCTGTACAGCACCTGCGCCTGGAATCCTGGTATTACCCAGCCCGGAACTGAAAAAGACTCACAGGACTTTGTGGACAGGTTCCGCCGCATGTTTCACCGGGAACCCAATACCACCAACATGCATGGCTATACTTCCACCCGGGCTCTACTGGAAGCTATGCACCAGGTCTTACAACAGAAAAAACCGCTTACCGGACCTAATATCCGCCAGGCCCTGGCAGGGCTCGATCTTATCCTGCCAATGGAGCGGGTCGCCTTTGATGAACGAGGGGATCCACGCCACTACCAGCATGTGGTCGTCCAAATCCAACAGGGTAGACTCGTCGCTGTCTATCCGCCAAAACGCGCCACCGGTTCCGCCGTCTACCCCACGCCGAAATGGAGTCAACGGAAGTAGCGCTCATGTGGACCACCGCTCTCGTTTCCGGGATCACCCTAGGCTCTTTCTACACCCTTATCGCCATGGGTTTTGCCTTGATTTTCGGGGTTACCCACACCTTTAATTTGGCCCACGGTGAACTGCTCGTCCTCGCTGGCTATGTGGCCTACTGGCTCTGGAAAACACTAGGCCTCTCCCTTCTGTTTACCTTTCCAGCCGCAATCCTGGTGGCACTTTTAGTTTGTTTAATCCTGCAGCGCTTGTTTGTTATGCTCAGGGAGCCTCTGGAACTGAACTCCATTGTGGTGAGCTTCGGAGTGGCCATTTTGCTGCAGAATGGGATGCTCCTTTTCTTCTCTGGCGACTATCGCCTCATTCGAGTCCCGGCTCTCAACCAAGGGCTCCGTTTCAATACATTCTATCTGAGCTACGGCCAGTTCACCCTGCTGGCCCTTTCACTGCTGGTGATCGGTCTCCTCTACCTCCTCATGCGTCGCACCTACCTGGGCAAAGCCCTGCGAGCCACCATCCAGGACAGAGAAGCAGCCGCCCTGGCCGGTATCAATGTTGGTGGTATGCGAGTCCTCGCCTTTGCCATCGGTGGAGTGCTCATAGGCTTGGCAGGCCCCCTCTCCGGCTGCATTCACTCTCTCTATCCCACCGCTGGCCTGCAAGCCACCCTTCTTGCTATTACCATCACCATCTTCGCCGGAATAGGCCGGATGCGCGGGTTGATACTTGGCGGCTGGATTCTGGGTTTTGCGGAGTCAACCGCTGTGGTTCTCTTGGGGGCCAGCTGGCGGGAAATGGTGAGCGCAGTCATCCTACTCACCTTGCTGACGCTGAAACCCCACGGTATTCTCGGAAGAGAGGAGCGATGAGAAGAGGAGCAACTCTCAATCAGCCTGATAAAGATCTTCGTCTTGCCAGGGGTGGGTTGCTTCTGGGTTTAGTCTTCTTGCTCCTGCTCCCTGTGTTGACTGGCTATAGCGATTACATCCTGCAAGTAGCCACCCATGCCCTGTTGCTGGCAACCCTGGCTCTGGCCTGGAATATCTTGGGTGTGAGCGGTTCCATTTCTCTGGGCCATGCCGCTTTTTTTGGAGTCGGCGCTTACGGCTCGGCCCTCCTCAGTCTTGACCTCGGTCTTTCCCCCTGGTTCACCATTCCTTTGGGAGGTCTTCTGGCCACAGGAGTCACCATGATCATGGGGATTTTTTGCCTGCGACTCCGGTCCGCCTACTTCGCCCTGGCCACCCTCGCCTTCGTGGAAATTCCCAAGGTTATTTCTGACAACTGGGACAGCCTCACGCGGGGATCACTGGGACTGGTGGGGTTGCCCGGGCTCCCCACCCTCCGTCTGGGCTCCTACCACCTAGATATGAGCAGTAGCTCTGTGGGTTCCTACTACTTTGTGCTCTGCTATGGCCTTGTGCTCCTATCCCTGGTGGCACTCATCTTTCGATCCAATCTGGGGCTGGCTCTCCAGGCAATCAGGCAGGAGGAGGTCGTCGCCGAGGCCGTAGGAATTCAGGTACAGCGGTATCGGTTCCTATCGCTGTTGGTCAGCGGTTTTTTCACCGGCATCACCGGAGCCTGCTACGCACATCTTGTCCGCTACATCGAGCCCGGCTTGGTCTACGGACTGCATTTCTCCGCCATCCCGATGATTTTAGCCATCTGCGGAGGCCGATTCACCATACTCGGCCCGGCCTTGGCAGCGTTAGTCCTCTATCCCTTGGATCAGTTCGTCTTTCAACCATTGCTGCCGGCGGGCCACGAGTTCCTGTATGGGGCTGTCATTATTCTCACTATCCTTTTGCTGCCCGCCGGATTCTGGGGACAGCTGCGAAAGGAACATGGTGTCTCTATTAAAACTGGAAGCATTGAGTAAGAAATTCGGCGACCACTGGGCCCTCAAGGAGATCGATTTCAGTATCCAAGAGGGTGAGATCGTCGGGCTCGTTGGACCCAATGGTGCTGGGAAAACCACCATGTTCAACCTGATCACCGGCCGCCACCGAGCGAGTGGGGGCCGAGTCTTGTTTGAGAAAAGGGATATAACCTCTTGCAAGCCCCACGAGATCCGGCGGCTGGGTATCAGTAGGACCTTCCAGTCTTCCCGCCCATTTGCCAAGATGAGCGCTCTGGAAAATGTGGTGGCGGGTCGCATGTTTAGTGGAGAGTTTCACCTTTTCACTCGACCCACAGACATTGAAACAGCGGCACAACTTCTCGAGTTGGTTGGCATCGCTCACAAAGCGCAGACACCCGCCGGTGATCTCACGCTCAGTGAACAACGAAGGCTGGATCTGGCTCGGGCCCTGGCCACTCAGCCTCGATTGCTGCTGCTTGATGAAGTGGCCGCTGGCTTCAGCCCGTTGGCAGTGAAACAGGCAGTAGAGTTGGTTCGCCGGGTGCGGCAGCGGGGTGTCACCTTATTTATCATTGATCATTTTTTGACCTTGAGTCTGAGAGTATCCGACAGGTTGCTGGCCCTCGATCATGGAGAAAAGGTTGCAGAGGGGAGTCCCCAGGAAGTCATGAGAAACCGCGAGGTAATCCGCGCCTATCTGGGTATGAGGCACGAGGATGAATCGCATGGAGCATAGAGCAAGGAGCATAGAGTAAGGAGCCAGGAGTCAGAATTCAGAATTCAGAATTCAGAATTCAGGAGGCAAAATCATAAAGACTGCCCTTCCATTCTGACTACTGGCTACTGGCTACTTGAGCTTTTACGATTTGAACGAATCCGGCGAAGCCGGATGATAGAACGCTTTGAACAATTTGAGCAGCGGGCAGAAGAGGGCTTTTTGTCAGTGGTCCGTGGTCAGTGATCCGTTGCGAAAAAGGCATAGAGCATGGGGCATGGAGCATAGAGTAAGGGGCCAGAAGTCAAAATCCAGGAGACAGGAGATAGAGAAAAGCTGTATGATTAATCTGTGGGAGCGGCTTTCCCCGACCTGAGCCTGCCTGCCCTGAGTTTGTCGAAGGAGTCGACGGGTCGAAGGTTAGCCAGGATTCGAATGGTAAACCGTGCGAACGATTTGACTAATCAACTAGTTGACTAAACTCCATGCTCTATGCCCCATGCTCACTCCCAATGACGGCGGAGCCAAATGACCACGAGCGCTTAGCCTTAGGCGACTCTTTGAGAAACTCGACATGGACACCGAAAAACCCCTACTTGCTATCCGAAACCTGAGTTACTACTACGGTGACATCCAGGCACTCTTCAGAGTTAACCTCACGGTGTGCGCGGGTCAGATCGTTTCCGTTGTTGGCCCCAATGGCTCGGGTAAGACCACCTTGATGAAAGCAGTGGCCGGTCTCCTGCGGCCGGTGCTAGGAGAAATAAGCTACAAGGACAACAACATCCAAGAGCTTCCTGTCCACGAGGTGGTACGTCGGGGCTTGGTATATGTGCCCGAGGGCATGAAGACCTTTCCCCTCATGAGCGTCATGGAAAACCTTGAAGTAGGTGCCTATATCGCCCGCGAACAGAAAGCCGCTCGACTCGATTTTGTTTTCAATCTTTTTCCCGCCCTGGCGGACAAGCGGTGGCAGTTGGCCCAAACCCTGAGTGGCGGCCAGAAGCGTATGTTGACCCTAGCCCGAGGCATTATGAGCGGCGGTCGCCTCCTCATGCTGGACGATCCTTTTCTGGGTCTGGCCCCCAGAGACGTAAATCGACTGTGTAACACCCTTAGGCAGATACGCCGCCGTGGCTTCACCCTGTTCTTGGCCGGTCAGCACGTGCGCAGAATTCTGAGTGTGGCTACTCGAGCGTATCTCATCGAGGAAGGCAAAATAACCCTATCTGGAACCGGAGACCAACTCCGGGAGCACCCACACTTACAGGAAAGTCTTTTTGGAATCATTGCAGAGGCAGGGTAAAGGTTATTGCGGATTTGGAATTGCGGATTTCGGATTGCAAATCATAAAATCAAAATCAAGAATTCAAATGCACAATCCGCATTCCCAAATCGGGAACCCACCCGAAGGGTGAGAGTCCGAAGAACAAACCGGGAACCCGCCCGAAGGGTGGGAGTCCGAAGGACCAATTACGAATTTTGCCTTGTGCTTTTCGAAATTCGAAATTCGAAATTCGCAACAATTTTCAAATAACCAGAATTCCAATGACCGGAACCTTATTACTTGAAATGATAGCCAGTATTGTTTTGGACATTTGAGAATTCGTAATTCGAATTTGTTTCGTGCTTCGTGCTTCGAATTTCGTATTTGGCTGCGGATTCGCCGCGCTGTGAGCTCTTTGTCTCAGTGGTTCAATCTTTTTGACCTTGTGTCCGCTCAGCCGAGCACATATCTTGCCCAGTCACGGTGCTTGCATGATTGACGCCCATTGTCATCTCTACTCAGATAAATACGATCATGATCTCGAGACGGTGATCCAGCGTGCCAGGGAATACCTGGAGGCTGTAGTAATTTCTGCAGTTGATCTAGAGAGTCTGCGGAAAAGTCTCGCCATTCGCCAACAACACCCTGATTTCATCCATGTCACTGGAGGTGTGCACCCCAGAAATGCTGCAAAGCTCAAAAAAGGGCAATTAGCGCAATTGTGGCAGGCTATCAAGGATGCAAGAGAAGAAATTGTCGCCGTGGGAGAGGTTGGTCCTGACTTCTACCGCACCAGAGATGCTCACCTGCGCCAACGCCAGCTCTTGATACTGGAGGAGGCCATGGCCCAGGCGGAAAGTTTGAACCTTCCTCTGGTGATCCATGCCCGCCAGGCAGAAGAGGCTGCTCTCGAAGTAGTTTCTCGCAGCCGAACACCAGTGCTGTTCCATTGCTTTTCCGGGACCAGGCAGATGGCGGTTAGCATTACGAGCCGTGGTTTCTACCTGTCATTTTCGGCCATTCTGGTGTTGAGTCCTGAACTTCAAAAGGTTGTCACCCACGTGCCTTTGGAACGTATTCTCACTGAAACCGACAGTCCCGCCCTGTCGCCTCGACCCAGTCGGCCCAGAAATGAACCGGCTTTTATCGAGACCATTGTTGCCTGTCTTGCCAGGCTCCTTCAATGCCCACCAGAAGAAGTAGCCTCAACAACAGCAGCAAATGCGCGCAGATTTTATCGCCTCGCCGCTCCATAGTGCTTGTTTTCTGAAATGCTTCCTGATAAGTTAATCTATCTGCTTACCATTCCACCACTCCCCGCTTGCGCGTGGCTGACATGGCTTAAACCAGCATTAGAAAACGCATCCAATATTTTGCCGAGATTTTGCAACATGTAGCAATGGAGGGACGAATCATGAGTGAAGAACTGAAGGCAGGCATGACCCACGAAATGGAGCGACAAACCTCGGAGGATATGTCAGCACAAAAAGTCTATCCCCATGTGCCGAACGTTTATGCCACCCGAGCCATGGTGGGGCACTTCGAGGAAGTATGTGCCGACATGGTCCGGCCCCATCTTGGAGAAGGTGAGCAAACTGTGGGAATTGGTATGCGATTCACCCATACGGCAGCCACCCCATTGGGAATGAAAGTGCGCTTCAAAGCCGAATTGATCGAGGTTGACGGGAGAAAGCTCACCTTTCAGGTGGAAGGTTTCGACGAGGTGGACAAGATCGGCGAGGCCACCCACGAACGCTTTATTATCAATGCCGAAAAGTTCAACAGCAAGATGAGGGACAAGGCCAAGAAAGCATAGCACGATCCAGCTGACAGCTGGCAGCAACCTTGAATTCGCATGGGAAAATACTGGGGCCCGCTGTTAGTTGCCAGGAGCCGGCTGGGCAAGAGCGCCATGCACAGAGAGGAGGTGTGCCATGACGGTACCTGAGGTAAGCCAATTGGATGCTATTCTCAGGCCCAACAGTGTGGCAGTGATCGGAGCCTCAACCAGTCCTGATAAACTGGGCCATGAAATTCTGAAAAACATCTTAGACGGCGGCTACCGAGGAGCCGTCTATCCCATAAATCCCAAGGCTGATGCCATCCTCGACCTTCCCTGCAATGCGAACGTTAAAGACCTCCCGGAGCCGCCTGACTTGGCCGTAATCATAATCCCGGCCCGATTTGTGCCCCAGGCCATTCAGGATTGCGGTGAAAAGGGTGTCAAGGGCGCGGTGATCATCACTGGAGGTTTCAGCGAGGCTGGAGCCGAGGGAGAAGAATTGCAGCTGCAGACAGCTGAAATTGCCCGCAACTTCGGGGTGAGGCTCATCGGACCCAACTGCCAGGGAGTGAACAATCCCCATCAGCCAATCTGTGCCTCCTGGCCCCTGCTCACCTATCGTGGCAAAGTGGCGGTGATCTCCCAGAGCGGTACGGTGGGTGCTGCCATGATGGACTGGTTTTCCGAGGAAAAACTGGGTGTTTCCAGCTTTGTCAGCATGGGCAACCGGGCCGATGTGGATGAAGCCGACCTTATCGACTATTTCAACCAGGACGGCAACACCGAAGTGATTGCTGCCTACATCGAGGGGATTAAACGTCCGAGGCAGTTTTTGGAAGTAATGAAACGGTTGCAGAAACCGCTGGTTGTCCTCAAGTCTGGTCGCACGCCCAAGGGCAAGGTGGCTGCCGAGTCACATACCAAGGCACTGGCCGGCGCTGATGCCATTTACGACTCTCTCTTTGATAGGTATAACGTTTGCCGTGCTTACACCATCGAGGAGTTCTACGACTTCGCTAAGGCATTCGCGTATCTGAAACCGCCGAAAGGTAATCGGATCCTATTTATCACCACCTCAGGTGGTGCCGCGATTCTGGCCACGGACCAGGCCGAGCAGGAGGGAATCGATGCAGCTCCCTTGCCCCAAGAGCTAGCCGAGGCAATCACACCCTTGATCCCAGCTCATGCCATCAAGGCCAATCCCATAGATCTCACCGGCGATGCCACCGCCCAGATGTTTGCAGACGTCATTCGGGAAACCCGAGATCACTTCGATACCCTCGGGGTCATTTTTGGAGATCCGGTTGAAGGTGCTTCGGAGGTTGTCACTCCAGGTGCCAATGAACTGGTCATTTTTCTGGGTGGAGCGGATGTGGAGCGTCAGGAAAGAGAGCGCATGCACCTCAAGGGCATACCGGTGTTCCCCACGCCCGAACGAGGGGTTCAAGCGCTTGCCCGGGTTTTGCACAGTGAAATGCTCTCTCCCCCACAAAAACCCACGCTCACCCTCACAGCAACCGGCAGACAATTACCGCCGCATCAGGCTTTTTCACTGATTGCCGAAAGAGGATTGTCCTGCACCGCCTTTGCTCTTGCAGACAGTCCCAGCAGTGCCAGCGAAATAGCCCAACAGCAGGGACTCCCGGTGGCTCTCAAGATCAGCTCCCCAGACATAGTCCACAAAAGTGATGCTGGCGGGGTGCAACTGAACCTGGACACCCCTGAACGGGTAGCGAAAGCATACGGCGACATACTGGCAAGGGTGGGTGAAACCCACCCAGGAGCGCACATAGATGGTGTTTTGGTGACGAAGATGGCACCCCCGGGCCAGGAAGTCATTGTGGGCATGAACCGGGATCCACAGTTCGGCCCCATCATCCTGTTTGGGCTCGGTGGTGTTCTGGTGGAAATTTTTCGTGACGTGGCCCTTCGGCATGCACCCTTGACCCGCCAGGACGCTCTCGAAATGATCCGGGAAATCAAGGGTTACCCTGTCCTGGCCGGATATCGCGGGCAACCACAGGTGGATACCAACGCGCTGGCGGATTGCCTTTTGGCGGTTGCGCAGATCGCTGAGGAAAATGCAGACATAGTTGAAATCGATCTGAATCCGGTGTTTGCCTATCCAGATTCCGCTCTGGTGGCAGACGCCAGGATAATCATCCAGGAGGTGGATTGATTATTTCCTGGTAAGCAATAGAAATTTCTTGTAAAATAGTATGTATGAGTATGCTGTTGCCCTGGTGTCTACGCACGGGGACATCGGCGAACCTGGTTGATGTAGGATCCTGGCAGGGAGGACAGAGAAGAGGGTGCCTATCCCACAATGGCTCATAGTACGGCTCAAGAACCAGTACCCCATGTTGCACTATCTTACCGACCGCACCTTTGGGGTGGAAATCGAGTTCTACGGCTTGGAGTATGTTCTTACTCCGCTCGATGAAAGTATCATCAAGCCGTACAATGTTTCGGCTAGAGCCCGAGACGGCCGGCGCTTCTCGCGGCTCTGTTCAGATTTCAAGTTCCCCCTCGGTGCTGATAGAGACTCATGGCACCTGGAGGAAGACACCTCCGTACGAGGAAAACGCCACACCAGATATGGCGCCGAACTCATCAGTCCAATACTGAGGGGCATTGAAGGTCTCGTGCAAGTGTACCAGGCCTTCCAGTTTCTCAATCAGATCGAGGGGGTAGATATTGATCCCTCCTGTGGCTTTCATGTGCACCATGGGGTTGATCGAAAAACATACCGCTGTGAACAACTCAAAAAGCTCGTCGAGATCATCCATCCCATGGAAGAACACCTCTACCTGTTAATCCCGGGGAATCGTCAGGACGCGGAAACCTGTCGCCCCATGGAAATCGATGTGGAGGCCTTTTTAAGAATCTGTGATCCGTTGTGTGGACCGGGCAATTGCCGTACCAAGGAACTCTGGTACTCGCCCGAAAATCGCTACGATCCTGACAAAGCTGCATACCCGCGCTACGACAGTACCCGCTATCACGGCCTGAATCTGCACTCATATTGGTATCGCTCCACCATTGAATTTCGTTACCACTCCGCAGTTCTGAAACACGTTGATGAAGCCATGCAGTGGATTATCTTCAGCCAGTTTCTCGTGGAAATGAGCCAGGGGTACATCCCGGTGCTTTCCTTTCATGAAGATGGAAACAAGTGGCTCCAAACCATGTACCTGATCTACCGCAATCTTGGCTTTTCGGACCGCATTGAGATGATTTCAAGTTAGGCGTGAGAGAAATCAGACCCCTGCCTCTTATCTGAAAAAGTAGCATTCTTCTTCTGATTTCGACCTTCTGGTCCAGCAAACAACGAAGAGAAACATGTGTGACATTTTAGCCATCTCGGCGGGCCACTACTACACCGCCCAGGAATATTTGCCGGTCTTTGCCGAAAAGGCAAAAGAAAACATGAATGGCTGGGGGATCGGATTTTTCCGCGATGCCCGAGCTTTTGTGGAAAAATCAGCCGAGCAAGTCTTCCTCGGCGATCAGGTACACGAGGGTTTCCAAAGGCTGGCCCGGGTCATAGACAGTCGGATTATCGTCTCCCACATAAGCTGTCCATTGAGCGGTGGTCGCCATAGCGCCCATAATAATCCGTTTGCACTCCCTTTCCTTGATCACATTTGGCTTTTTGTTAATGTCGGAAAAGAGCAAGACATCGACGGGTATCAGTCTGGCAATGAGCCTCGTCTGGAAGCTGAGGTCAAAGCTGCCAGGATATTCGAATACCTGAGGGATCAACTGTTAGATCGCGTGCAATCCTATCCCCATGGGAGTCTCTACACTGCCCTGCGCCACAGTATTCGAGAACTTCTCTCCGACTACCCGGGCCTCTACACCTTCTTCCTGGCCAACGAGTCAGTGCTCTTTGCCTATTCCAACTTTCGGCAACTTCTGTTTCTGAAAAAATCTGAAGAACTGGGAGACGTCCTGCTGCTCACCTCGGTTGAACAACGGTTGAGCCCTGAAGAGTGGCTCCCCATCCAACCGGAAGAGGATTCCCCCGGCAAGCTCATGGTGATTGCTGGGCCGGATGTCTTGTACCTGGGGGATATTTGACCGTTCCTGGTCCGTGGCCAGTTGTTGGTTTCTATGAGTTCTCCTGGAAAGGTGACTGCCTGCCGCCCAACCTCTCATGGAGCTTTTTTTACAACGGATAACGGGCTACGAACACTTCAGAACGCTAAGAGCTTCGGTGACTGATAGTTCAGTTCCGAGGCATCAGCTTTGGAGCCTGACCGGCCATGTGCGATCTGTTCGTTCTCTCAGCGGGGAAAGTGTACTCCGCCCCAAAGGCTCTGCCCCTTTTTGCTACTCGAGCCAGCAAGAATATGGATGGTTGGGGCATAGGCTATTTTAAAAAACACCGTGCCTTGGTGGAAAAATCCGCCGAAGGCGCTTATGTTTCCGGCCGGGTTCATGACGGTTTCCAGAGGCTGGCCCGGGTGGTGAACAGCAGAGTGATCCTCTGCCATGTCCGACTGCGAACCAGCGGCCCGGTGGACGAATGTCATGCCCATCCTTTTGTACTGCGATTTATTGGTCATGATTGGCTCTTCGCTCACAATGGCAAGTCGCCCGCGGTTGAAAGCTACCGCACCAGCGGATCTCCCATAGAGGGTGCCCAGAGCGACTCAGCCAGAACCTTTGAATATATCCGGGACCAGTTGTGTTCGCGTCTCCGCAGCTCAGCTCCAGCCTCTCCTGCCCTTTTCGATGTCTTGTACAAGACTACGGCGGAGCTTATCAGTGAATATCCTGGTGACTACAACTACTTATTGACCAACGGCTGGGTTCTGTTTGCCTTCACCAATCATCGCCGGTTCATGCTGCTGAAACGCAGCAGAAGACTGGAAGGCGGCCTACTGCTCACCACGTTGCAGCGCGGTCTCAGTGACGAGAACTGGGTGAGGGTGGCAAAGAGCACCAACAGGCAAGGCGTCCTGTTGATGATCTCCGGCACTGACATCATTCTGCAAGAGGCCTTGTGATAGGCTGCAAATGATTAGCCGCATCTCTCACCATGCAACGGTTTACGCAGAACCACCATTTTCTCGAGCACCCCAGAGAAATACTCCCGGGTTAGATGAAGAGTAGGAGAGGACCGTTTCCTGCCGATGCTTTACCCTTACCACAAGCGGTGAGCCAAGGGGTGCTGTCTCCGAGGGAAGAGGCGAATGGCCTGCTGATCGCAATGGCTGCGACACACGCCGCAGCCGTAGCAGCGGAGCGGGTCAACGAAAGCAATCTGGCGTACGGTCGAAAAACCGATGGCGCCGAACTGGCAGGTGGACAGACAACCACGACAGCCACTGCAGATCTCCGCTGCCGCCTGGGCAACATATTCTGCCCGGAAAAAGAGACGAAATCCGTAACGATGGCACAACAAGGCCAGGCAATCGGCGCGGTCGCAGTTACAGAGGCCACCAATGAACGGTGTCTTGAAAGTCCAGAGGGAGTGGATCAGACTCTCTTCCTCCCAGCCCTGAAGGAGTTCCAGGGCTTCAGCCTGGTTTAGACGTTCGAAGAGATCTACCTCGGGTCCAGGCCGAAACGTCTCCAGGAAGGCTTCCTTTACTTCGAAAATTTCCTCCGGATCAAGGCTGAGACCCAAGCAGTAGCGGGCGTCGTCCTTGCCGGTGCTGTTCTTTCGGCAGATGCACGGAAGTCTGACGATGGATGTGGCGAGACCCAAAACCTGTTCGAGGTCCTCCAGAGGTACAACCTGGCCGAAATGATCCCGACGATAGCGCCTCTCGTAGAACCAGTAGTACATCTGCCGCAGCCAGGCTGGAGCTTGCATACCGAGCTGTAATTTCTTTTCCAGTTGAGCAACATGGCCGTTGCCGATCTCCAAGATGAAGTCCCGAATAAAGTGGCGCCTCTCCAGGTCAGCCAACAAATCCTGGGAATAGTGCTCTGCCTTGAGATACCATTTCTTTCCCTCGCCATGTTGATGACAGAACGTGCACATACGCTGCTATACCTTCAAGCGGTTTGTTGCTCCTCGGCAAGAAGTGGAGGAGTACGGTGAGGACTGTCTCAGACCCAGCAACCCCGCCAGGTCAAGGTCACTATTTGAAGTAGTCGACACCGTTGCGGAAAATCTGAATGCCGTACCCTTCCTGGGGGTACGGTTTTCCGCTGCGGCGGTACTGCTCTTTTTGGCGGGTCCAGTCCGGATGATTGGTCCAGTGATTAAAGGCCTCCGGATGCGGCATCAAGCCGAAGACTCTCCCGCTTGAATCGCAAATCCCGGCGATATCCTCCAAGGAGCCATTGGGATTTTCAGGAAAGCGGCCACCGGCAGCATTGCCATCGCCGTCGGCATAACGGGCCACCACCTGGTTTCCTGCCAAAAGTTGGTTGATTACCGGTTGTTCTGCATAGAACTTGCCCTCCCCGTGGCGAACCGGAAGCTCCAGGTGTTCCAGGCCCCGGGTAAAGACACAGGGAGAATCTTCGTTTATACGGAGACGCACCCACTGATTCCGAAAGCTACCGCAGTCGTTCCAAATGAGCGCCACCTGGCGGGAGCGATAATCACCACTTAAACCCGGTAACAATCCCAGGTTCACCAGCGCCTGAAAGCCATTACAGATACCGATAACAAGGTTTCCTGCTTCTATGAATGCGAGTAATTCCTCGCCGATGTTGTACAACAGCCTTGTGGCCAAAACCACCCCGGCCCCGTGGTCATCACCCCAGGAGAAGCCACCGATAAAGGCCAGGATCTGATAATCGTGCAACCGGACAACTTCGCCGATCTCCTCACCCATAAGCAGTTGATTGATGTGGACTCTGTGGGTCTCAGCGCCGGCCAGCTCAAAGGCATAGGTGGTTTCCCAGTCGCAGTTCAGACCATAGCCGGTAAGGACGAGGGCCTTGGGAGCACCCCGAACGTGAAACCGGGAAGGCGAATTATGGCTATTGTCTTGCATTTTAGCTCGCGTCTTTCGTCAGTTGTCAGTGGTCCGTGGTCCGTTGTGGCTCACTCCGTTCGCCGCATAGAGCTTGGCGCAGAGCGCAAAGCGTATAATAAGCATCAGTCGTTCGCTATGCGCTCTGCGCTCTGCGCTTTGCGACTTTACAGATTCCCAAACGGTTTCTTCCAAGCGGCTTTTAGCTGCCGGAGGCCGACGCTGAAGAGAACCTTCCCGGTCAGGGACCGGACTGTGAGTTTTTCCTTGGCCGTCACCCGGCCAACACAGGAGCAAGCCAGACCCCTGAACCGCTCCTCGAAGGCTACTCTGTCCTCAGGTGCGACACTCACAATAAACCGGCCAGCCGACTCGGAGTACAGGAGAATGTCTTCCCGCTCCACCCCATCTGCGGGCACTTTCGCCAGCTCCACCTCCAAACCCAGGCCGCCGGCCGCAGCCACCAGCGCCAGATGGATCCCCAGACCTCCGCGGTAGATGCCATGAGCCGAGGCAACCAACTCGGCTCGAATGGTATGCTCCAGGGCTTGATACAGAGGAAGCACTTCCTCTAACCTTACCTGTGGCACCTTTAGTCCGGTGTAGCCGAACAAATCATAGTATTCGGAGCCTGCCAGCTCGTCCCGGGTAAGTCCCAGCACATAGAGGAAGTCACCTGCCATTTTCACATCCATAGTGACGCAGCGTTGTATATTTTCAATAACACTGGTGCCGGTGAACTGCAGGGTCTCGAGACCGGAGACCTTGTGGCGTTCGCCGAAATCTCCCGCAAGGTTTCCGTCGACGTACATGCTGTCCTTACCGGAAAGCAAGGGGATGCCAAAGCCGAGACAGTAATCTCGCAACGCCCAGTTGGCCCTAACCAGCTGGGCCGCTTTCAACTTGCCGTCAGGATTGCTCTCTGGATGGTACTGGATATTGGGCCAGCAGAAATTGTCCACCCCGGCCAGGTGTTCGAAGCTGCCTCCCACAGCCAGAAGCCGCCGCACGGTCTCGTCTATGGTGCAGGCCGCCATGTGATAGGCGTCAATTCGGGAATAGGTTGGATTGAGTGCCTGGGCCGTCGCCAAGCCCCGGAGGGAGTCAAGTCGTGGGCGCAAAACCACGGCGTCATTGGGGACATCCCTCTCAACTCCCACCAGGTGTTTGATCACGCTGGTCCCCTGGACCTCGTGGTCGTATTGTCGGACTATCCATTCTTTGGAGCAGATATTTGGCCGGCTGAGCATGGTGAGAAGAATCCGCCGGTGATCCTCGGGCGGGCTCAGCACCGGCTCCCTGAGTCCCCGATAGTGCGGCGGTACCCACTCCGCCTCAAACTCCCATTGGGGAAAACCAGATTCAAGCAGCGCCAGGTCAACGTAGGCACAGGTTGAACCATTGGAGGTAATGTGCAACTTGCCGTTGTCGGTATAGTGACCGATCACCGTACTCTCAACCCCGTGCTTGTGGGAAAGTTGCATGAACCGTGCAAGATGTTGCGGTTTCAAAGCCACGGTCATCCGTTCTTGGCTCTCGGAGACCCATATTTCCCAAAGATCAAGACCCTCGTATTTTAGCGGCACCTTGTCCAGTTCCACCAAGGCGCCTCCGGAAAACCCGGACGACTCACCTATGGAGGAGGAAAGCCCTCCGCCACCGTTGTCAGTGAGGAAGGCAATCAACCCCTCATCCCGCGCTTCCAAGAGGAAGTCGTGCATTTTCTTCTGAGTGTACGGATCGCCGATCTGAACGTGACCAGCCGGGGTGTGTTCGCTGTAAATCTCGCTGGATGCAGTTACCCCGTGGATACCGTCTTTCCCCACCCGACCGCCGCACATCACGATCAGATCCGCGGCTGTGGTGGTTTTGTCCTCGCTGGGAGTACCGGCCACAGTGGCCGGCATAAGCCCAATGGCAGTGACGAAAACTAGACACTTACCCATGTAACTGTGGTCAAAAAAGACCTGGCCGTACGGGGTGGGAATGCCGCTCTTGTTGCCGCCATCGCGAACACCTTCGATGACACCGTCCAGGAGCCGCCGTGGATGCAGGTGCGGTTTGAGAGGGCCGCGATAATCTCGATGGCCAACGCAGTAACCGTATGTTCCCGCAATGAGCCGAGAACCCTTGCCGGTTCCCATTGGGTCACGGTACACACCTACGATGCCGGTGAGCGCTCCCCCGTATGCCTCCATATTGGAGGGGCTGTTGTGCGTCTCTCCAGTGATAACATAGTAGGTATCCTCGTCGAACCGGGCCACCCCGGCATTGTCCCAGAGCACAGAGATAACCCAGTTTTTTTCTCTTTTCAGGGCTAAAGTCGGCTCCTCGATACAGGTCTTAAAGAGGTTATCCACCACTTCGGCTTCGCCGCTGCTCAGGTCGCGGTAGAAGAACTTCCCTCGGAAGGTGTTGTGGTTGCAGTGATCGCTCCGCGCCTGGGAAATGTACTCCAACTCCACATCTGTGGGATCAGAAAGCCCCACCTTGCTCCGGGCAGCAGCTACCTCAGGTCTGAGGAAGTAAGAACGGATAACTGGAATGTCTTTTGGATGCAGAGCCAAGTTGCGTTCCTGGCTCAATCGCTGCAGCTCCTCATCACTGGAGATGGAAAGGGTCGCCACCGAAGGCTGGTGGGCAAGTCGTACCTTGGGTGTAATGATGCCGATGCCCTCGTCGGGGTCCCACTCGTCCGCAGAGTAGATCCGCCACTGCTGGATAAGGTCATTGGCCAGCAGCTCCCTGGCAATGCGTTCCACCGACATCCGCCCTCTCCTTCCCTTGCCCAAACGTTTCCCTCGAAGAAGAAAGAGACGAGAAGTATAGACGGCTTCTCCGGGTTGAAACTGAACCTTGAGGA
>CAYFXH010000032.1:0-15025 GCA_964346905.1 uncultured Desulfobacteraceae bacterium
CGACACTACCGGCATCGAGCCCGACTTCGCCCTGGTCAAGTTCAAGAAGCTGGCCGGCGGCGGCTACTTCAAAATCATCAACAGGGCCGTGCCGAAAGCCCTTGAAAACCTTGGCTATGCCGAGGACGAGATCGAGGCCATCGTCGACTATGCCGTCGGCAAGGGCACGCTGGAGGGCGCGTCCGGCTGCGGGACTGACTCCATCCACCTCCGACTCCAACCGCTTCCCGGTCTTGTCGATGAAATGTTGAATCAGGAGAGGTACATCTTCAGAACGTTCCCGCAGGGGGGGTACATCAACATGGAGAACATTAATGCGGTAGTAGAGATCATCCCGGAAGCGACCTCCCTTCACCTCCTCGGCAAGATCTTTGGTGGTGGCCGCCATAACTCGGATATCCACCTTAATGGATTGGGTATCCCCCACCCGCTTAATTTCCTCCTCCTGTAATGCCCTCAGGAGCTTCACCTGAAGGGGGCGGGGTAGTTCGCCAATTTCGTCCAGAAAAATAGATCCCCCGTGGGCCTCCTGGAAAAGACCCTTTTTGTCTTTGATTGCATCGGTAAACGACCCCTTCTTGTGGCCGAAAAGCTCACTCTCCAGCAGCGTCTCTGGAATCGCCCCGCAGTTAACCGTAACCAGCGGCTTTTCACTGCGTGAGCTGTTGTAGTGAATGGCTCGGGCGATGAGTTCCTTGCCAGTCCCACTCTCTCCGGTGATCAGTACCGAGGTTTTGTAATCGGCCACCTTCTCAATGGTGGCAAAAATCTCCTGCATGGCAACGCTACGCCCTATCATCTGGGCGAAGCTGTAGCGCTCGCGCATGCTCTGTTGCAGGAGCCGGTTCTCTTTGCGCAATCGTTCCCGTTCCTCAGCTTTTCGTAAGGTCAGGAGAATTTCATCGGGCTTGAAGGGTTTGGATACATAGTCATACGCACCACGTTTCATCGCCTCGATGGCCGTATCCAGGGTACCATAGGCGGACATGACGATTACCGTGGACTCCTGCTGCATATCCTGGAACTTTTCCAGAAAGGCCATGCCGTCCATTACCGGCATCTTCAAATCGCAGAGGATGATGTCGTAGTAACCATCCAGAGTAAGGTCCAGACCCTGTTTGCCGTTGCCGGCACCATCCACCTGGTAGCCTTCTTTTTCCAGGAGCACGGCCAGCATGTGGCGCATGTTCTCTTCATCGTCGATTACAAGAATCCGCTTTTCTTCCATGGTCACATTACCTCAATTGTTCCAAAACAACAGCAACCCATCAGGGTAGCCTTCGGTGCTGAGTGGAATGACGCGGCGATGATGCCTAGTTTTCAGTGCCTAGTGAACTCCGTCTTCTGCCCTCTGTCCTCTGTCCTCTGTCCTCCGTCCTCTGTCTTCCGTCCTCTGTCTTCCGTCCTCTGTCTTCTGCTTTTCCTCTCCGCGTCTCCGTCTCTCCCCATGCCCTACACTGTCTTCTGCTTGCTGCTCTGCGTCCTCCAGCAAAAGGGGCAGGAGGATGGTCACTCTGGTCTCCTCTCCGGGGGTGCTACGCAACTCCATCCGCCCGCCTAGAGTCTCGATGATCTGAATACTCACCGACAAACCCAGACCAGTACCCTTGCCAACCTCTTTGGTGGTAAAAAAGGGATCAAAAACCCTTTCCTGGTCTTCCTTGGCGATGCCGACACCGGTATCGGCGAACTGAATTTCCAGCCAGCGGTTATCCGCCGCTGCCCGGACCCGCCGCAGATGGCTGTAATCCGCTGCCAGCGGATCCGTCCGCCGCCGCAGCGGCTGGCCGTCAAAAATCTCTTTCACCAGACTTTCTCCCACAAAAGCTCGAGTGCCCACCTGCAGTTGGCCTCCTTGAGGACGCTCACCGGTGGCCGCCATGGCGTCCGCGGAGTTCACCATCAGATTGAGAAATACCTGCTTGAGCTGGTCTGCATTGGCGAAAACCGTATCCGGTTCGGCCTTGAGCTCAAGAATCACCTCGATGGCCTGCTGCCTGAACTGGTGATCCAGAACGGCAAGGGTTTCCTCAATCAGTGGGTGCACTGAGGTGGTCTGCCGTTCGCTGGAACCGGGCCGGGAGAAATCCAATAGTTGCCGAATTATTTGGTTAATCCGCTGGATTTCGCTACCCATGCGACCAATGAGTTCCGACCGCTCATCCGCACCAATGTCTCCTCTCTGGAGCAACTCCAGGTACCCGAGAACTATGCCGATGGGGTTGCCAATCTCGTGAGCGATGCCTGCCGCCAACCGGCCGACCGAGGCCAATTTTTCGCTGAAAATGACTTCCTGCTGGGCCCGCTGCAGCTCCAGGTTGGCCTGCTCCAGGGAGATAATATGCTGACGCAACTCTTCCTTGTTTTCTGCCAATCGCTGCAGCATCCCGTTTAGCGCCTGCGACAGTTTTCCCAACTCATTTTGCTCACCTGCACTGACATCGGGTATGCTGTCTCCCTCCTCGAAGCGCTCGGCGGTCTGAACCAGCTGTTGTACCGGCTTGACCACCAGCTTGGAAAAGATATAGGTGCCGAAGAGGACAAGAATGAGAATATCAAGGAGTATGAAGAAGAGGAGCAGTTTCTGGGATTGCCACAGGTTTTCACGCACATCCGTTAGCCCCGCCTCCAACCTCACAGCCCCTATGACCTTTGAGTCCCGAAACAGGGGAGCGTCCAGGATGACCTTCTCGGGCAGGAGCTGCCAGAAAGGCTTGGGGGAAGGAGTGAATGAAATGTTCTCCAAGGCGAACAGCATGACCCGCTCAAGACCCGGCAACGGCTGCTGGGGTCGAGACTGGTTCCCCTTGCGGGGATAAACCACCAGGCCAGTTCGATTGGTGACAGTGATCTGCCACTTCCGCACTATTTCCGGCGATCCGGCTTGGAAATCAGCCAATAACAACCCGATGTTGGGGAGCTCAAGGCTGGAGCCTCCTGAAGTGAGCTGGGTGTTGACCAATCGCTCCAAAGAGTCCTTGAGCAGGAGACCCTGATCCACCTTGGCCCGGACCAGATCGCGCTGGCTCACCTTTAGCGTGACCATGCCAATCAGGAGCATGGCCGAAGCCATTAGGAAGGTGAGGCTTAGGACCACCTTGGTTCTCAGACTCGTTTGTAAGCGTCGCATGGATATTCTCTGCCGCGGTTTCAGAGAAATTATGGCCATGATAATTGGGTGTTGGAAGATTCTACCACATCCTGCGGAGATAAGGATCTCAGCCGGTACTACATCCCGAAAAACCACCTGCAACAAGCGTGCCCAGACGGGGATACAGTCCCTGGAGTAGTGGAGTGGAAGTTAATTCAGATTGTAGATTTGAGATTTTAGATTTTAGATTTACCTAAATTGAGAGCTAGAAGACTCCAAAATCTACAATCTACAATCTCTTCTGCTTCAGTGCGGTAAACCCGCTGGACATATCTGCCAGCACAGCCATTGAACCCTGAGCTGGCTCTCTGAGCCGGAGGCCCAAAGGACCAGGTCTTTTTTGCCCATATACATATCAGACTGCCAACTCCAACCATATCTTGTTTTTTTCACCTCGCTTCGTGCTCGTGAAAAAATGTTCTTGACTACGGTTATGTTGGTGTGCTTTATATATGATGCTTAAGGACAACTGCTTTGCGGTTTACGAGATCTAGAGCCAGGATCTTCTCGAAACGTTTACATTTTTTCCATCGAAAGCATCACGACTTCCCTGACAAGCCATGACAACTGTGGCGACTTCTTTCTTCCACGAAACAAGCCTTTCGTTTCGAACTCCGTGGTGGAGTGGATCCTGTTACTTCTCTGTAATTCTAACGAACCAGCATAGAAGGTAAACTATGGGCCAGAAAGTATCATTTCGCGGCGTCTCACTTCCTCCGCAAAAAGTCAGTTCAGCCATTGAGGACGCTCCTCTTCCCCAACGAGTCATTCTCCCTCTGGGGCATGCTGTTGACCATGTCTGCAAGCCCGTCGTCGCAGTTGGTGACGAGGTCAAAACAGGACAATTGCTGGGTCAAAGCACCGATTTTCTTACCGCACCCGTGCACGCGTCGGTGTCCGGGCGGGTGACCGACATCCGCCCCTGGTTCGACCACAAAGGGAATGAGGTGCTGTCGGTCATTGTCGAAGCGGACGGCAAGGATTCCTGGCAGGAGAAAACCGGTCCGGATGAATCATTTCTGGAAAAGGAGACCGGGCAAATCCTTGCCGACTTGAAGCGTTCCGGTGCTGTGGAAAGCGGACCTCCTGCCATGCCTCTCCATGCCAAGTTTGGCAAGCCTGAGCTCTCGAAAGAATTCCTTTTTCTGGTGGGCATCCCCCCTGTCAAACCAGTGGACACCCTCATCATCAATGGTATTGACGCTGAGCCTGGCATATCGCTGAGGAGGGCAGCTCTCCAGGAACGAAGCTCGGACATCACTGCGGCGATCAGGATCATCCAGAAGCTCCTCGGTGAGGCAAGGGTGGTGCTGGCCGTCAGCCACAACGGCCCGCTTGAGTCAGCGACGGTCAGCGAACTATCGGAGCTTGGCGTCCAGGTTTTGCAAGGCAAAGACAAATATCCCCTCGGCCTCAGCCCTATTCTAATCGAGTGGATTACCCACCGCGAAATTCCTCTCCCTGAAGGCAACGAACTGGATATAGGAGTTGCCGTGGTCACTGTGGTCTCCCTGGTGCACTTGGTGGAGGCTGTGCGAGACCTGAAGCCCCAGGTGGAGAAAGTGGTAAGCGTATCTGGAGCGGGGATGGATACCGTCAGGAACCTCAGGGTCAGGTTAGGCACCCCGATCAAAGATCTCATGGAGCAGCTGGGGGGGCTAGCCGCTGAACCTGTGAAAGTGATCGCCGGAGGGGCCATGACCGGTTACGCCCTGTTCAGCACGGACATCCCCATAACCAAAGACACCGATGCCCTGATCTTCCAGATCACCGGAGAGGATACGAGTTTTTCCTCAAATGCGTGTATCAATTGCGGCATCTGCGTCCATCATTGTCCTGCCCGGCTTCTCCCGAACGAGCTCTCGAAGTATTGTGAGTTCGGCATGTTCGAGGAGGCTCAGGACAGATTTTTGCTTCACTGCATTGAATGTGGCATCTGCGCCTGGGTTTGCCCGGAAAAAAGACCCATGTTGCACTTGCTCCGTTTTGGCAAACGTGAACTCAGCCTAACCTAAAGAGGTCGTCCACATGGATAAGCCAATGGTATTACATGAGCCGATGCTGCGTGTGTCCGTCGCCCCCCACATCCAGCAAAAGATCACCACCTCACATATCATGTATAACACGGTGGCTGCGCTGATACCTGCCCTTTTGGCAGGGATATATTTCTTTGGGATCGCTGCCCTGAAGCTGGCCCTCATCTGCATGGCCACTGCGGTGGTGTGTGAGGCCGGCATGCAAAAGTTGATGGGACGCAAACTGACCGTTTTCAACGGCAGCGGTCTTTTGCTGGGCCTCCTCTTCGGGCTAATCTGCTCCCCTGAAACACCCTGGTGGGTGGCTATGTTGGGTACGGCCATAGGCGTCATCCTGGGCAGAGAAATCTACGGGGGTCTGGGTAACAACCCCTTCAATGCTGTCCTGGTGGGCTGGGCCGTGGCAAGAATTTCATGGGCGGATCAGATGACTTCTTGGGTAATGCCTGAACCGCTTTTCGGGTTGGAGCCGGGAGGATATATCGAATATCCTCCTCTGGATGTAATCAGATGGGATGGGGTCGACGCCCTCGTTGATTTGCCCTGGTTGGATCTTTTCCTGGGAAACGTCCCGGGAGCCATTGGTACGGTCTCTGTTGTTGCTGTGCTCGCCGGAGGCATCTACCTCCTCTCTCGTCGTATTATCACCTGGCACATTCCGGTGAGTTTCCTGGCCTCTGCCTGGCTTTTCGGCCTGATCTTCTGGCTGATCGATCCGGAGCAGTATGCCAACCCAACCATCTACCTCTTGAGTGGTTGGATGTTTTTGGGCGCCTTCTTCCTGGCAACTGATAAGGGCACCGTGCCGGTTACTGGCGCAGGGATGATCGTCTTCGGCGCAGGCTGCGGCATGCTTACCATGATTATCCGTTACTGGGGTGTGTTTTTCGATGGTGTGGCCTTTGCCATCTTGCTCATGAATGCTTTGACCCCGCAGCTGGACCGGCTGCGGCCGCGGGTCTATGGGAGGGTAAGAGAAAGTGCGTGAACTCATTAAAATGGTGGTGGTTTTGTTGGTGATTTGCACCATCTCGGGGGTGGGGTTGTCGTATGTGGAGAAGATCACCGAAGAGCCCAGGGGGTATGCATACGTAAAGTACGTGCAGGAGCCATCCATGAAAGCGGTTCTGAAGGGCTATGAAAACGATCCCATCAAGGATCGCATCCAACTGATCCTGGGCAAAGACAAGAAGGGAAAACCCATAGGCAAGATAGTTCTGCCGGCAATAAAAGACGGAAAAACCTTTGCCATAGCATATGGTGCTTCTGCCATGGGATACATTGACGTGATTGAGGTAATGGTTGGGTTCCGCCCCAATGGCGAAGTTATCGGCATCAGCGTTATGAGAAACATAGAGACCCCAGGGTTGGGAGCTCGCATTGTGGAGCCAGAATTCACCGAGCAATTCAAGGGGATAGATCTGGAGACAAATAAGCTGTCCGGAGAAGGCGGTAATATCGACGCAATCAGTGGTGCAACCAATTCCAGCATTGGGGTGGTTCAGGCTGTCGCCGTAGCGCTCAAGCAGTTTCCCCAGATTCAACAGGAGGTCTTTCAACAATGAGACTGGTCAAAGAATTCACCAAGGGCTTCTGGGATTTGCTTCCTCCCTTCCGTCTGGTACTGGGCTTGTGCCCCACCCTTGCGGTCACCACTGCAGCCAAAAACGGCCTGGCCATGGGGTTGGCCACCACCTTCGTCCTAGTGTTCTCCAACCTTGTGGTCTCCTCGTTACGGAAGCATATCCCCACCAGGGTGAGAATTGCCTCCTACATTGTCATCATCGCCTCCTTCGTGGTCCTGGCGGAATTGCTCATGCAGGCCTACTATTACCCCTACTATGAAATCTTGGGCATCTTCGTGCCCTTGATTGTGGTCAACTGCATTATCCTGGGTCGGGCCGAGGCCTTCGCTTCCAAGAACTCGATAGTTTACTCTCTTGCGGACGGCCTGGGGATAGGGATGGGCTTCACCATCTCCCTCATAATCCTCGCCGGCGTTCGCGAAATTTTAGGCAACGGCACCTTCTGGGGCGTAAGCGTGATGTGGTCTACCTTTGAACCCTTGCGGTTCATGGTCAAGGCACCAGGTGCGTTTGTTGCCCTGGGATTCTTGCTGGGTCTCATGAACTTGATCAGCCGCAAGAGACCACCCCACGGAGGGCACGGAGCGCACTAGTGTCTACGTTAACACGTAGGTGGCTGCGGAAAGTAATTAAACTCTTGGCCGCCGTGGTCTTTAAATACACCGAACTCACTAAGAGAGGGGGATTTCAAATTCGAAATCCGAAGCACGAAGCACGAAACAAATCCAAAATCCTAATTCTCAAATGTTCAAAACAAGACTCGTCAAAAAAACTTGTTTGGTGTTTTGGTCATTTCGATTTTGGAGATTTGAATTTGTTTCGGATTTCTCCTTCGGAGTCCCCACCCTCGAGGCGGGGCCCCAGTTTCGATATTCGATATTCGGATTTAACTAGTTGCTGATTGCAAGACTAACCATGAAAGAAAGGATTTGCTGTCATGTCTGATACCCTTCTCCTGATTGTAAGCGCCATGCTGGTCCACAACATCATCCTGGCCCGCTACCTGGGGAATTGTCCTTTTCTGGGCGTTTCTCAAAAGATGGACACTGCCGTCGGTATGGGCATGGCGGTCATTTTCGTGGTGACTCTTGCCGGAACCATCACCTGGGTGGTCCAGTACGCTATTCTGGTCCCACTGGGTTTAGAGTACTTACGGACCATTGCCTTTATTCTGGTCATCGCCTCACTGGTCCAGCTGGTGGAGATGTTTTTACAGAAATCGATACCTGGACTGTATCGGGCCTTGGGCATTTTTCTACCCCTAATTACCACCAACTGTGCGGTATTAGGCATAGCCATTATCAATATCCAAAAGGATTTCGGATTTTTCGATACGTTGATCTTTTCCTTTGCCTCGGCAGCGGGCTTTACCCTGGCCATGGTGCTGCTTGCCGGTATCAGGGAACGTTTCCCCATGGCCAGAACTCCGGCTTCCTTTGCTGGTATGCCCATTGCCATGATTACCGTGGGACTTCTTGCCCTGGCTTTTTTTGGCTTTTCAGGATTGGTGAAGTAAGAAGCTGGAATGGTGGAAAGATGGAATAATGGCTGCAAAAAAGTTACACTTGATCCAGTTTCCGGTGTTCCACTAATTCACCATTCCCTGAGGATGGCAAAAACAAGACGTACGAGAATGCGAAAACTCCCCATGCGTTGGGGAACATGCCAATCATGATTCAGGAGATGCGAACATGTTAGGAGCGGGTTTAGCCCTGGGAGGTCTCGGCTTGCTGGCGGGTGTGGGGCTGGCAGTGGCCTCCAGAGTATTTTACGTATACGTGGATCCCAAGATCATTGAGCTGGAAGAGGCTCTGCCGGGAGCCAACTGTGGCGGTTGCGGACTTCCTGGCTGTGCCGCCGCCGCCCAGGCTATTGTCGTCGGTCAGTTGGCTCCCAACGCCTGTGTTGGCGGCGGCCCGGAAGTGCATGTTGCCGTGGCTGAAATTCTCGGCGTTGAAGTTGAGCTGAGAGAGCCGGAGATCGCCCAGATTGGCTGTCGTTACAGCGTTGAAAAGGCAGACCTCAAGTATCTATACGACGGTTTCAACGACTGCCGCGCCGCCATGCTCTTGAACGGCGGTTCCAAGGAATGTCCCATTGGCTGTATTGGTCTGGGATCGTGTGTGAGGGTCTGCCCATTTGGCGCCCTTTCCATGGGTGACGACGGCTTGCCGGTTGTCCACGAGCACATCTGTACCGGCTGCGGCATCTGCGTCCGCACCTGCCCCAAGGACATCATCACCCTCACCTCGGTAACCAACCGCATCCTTGGCGAGTTCACCACCGATGAGTGCAACGCCCCGTTTCAGAGAACCTGTGCGGCCTAGATCAACATTCCCGAACAAATTCGACAAACGGCCCTGGGAAATTATCTCGAAGCCCTGCGGGTGATCAAGGAGAGAAATCCCCTACCCCTGGTCTGCGGCCGGATTTGTCCTCACCCCTGTGAGTTCGAGTGCCGCCGCAATTTTGAAGATGAACCGGTGGCCATCAATTATCTGAAGCGATTCGTGGCCGATTACGAAAGAGAGAGCGGTCAGCGGCTACAACTCCTGAAGGCCCCAGAGACTGGCCGTCGCCTCGCGGTGGTGGGTGGCGGCGCCGAGGGTTTGACTGCCGGTTGTTTTCTGGCCCGGCTGGGTTATTCACCCACCATATTTGAAGCCATGCCGAAATTGGGCGGCCTTCTCCGCACGGTCATTCCCGAATCCCGCCTGCCCAGAGACATTCTCGACTGGGAGATTGAGTCCATCCTCGAGATGGGAGTGGAGGCCCAAACAGGTAAAGCCCTCGGCAAAGACTTCACCGTGGCCTCCCTGCTTCAGGAGGGCTATGAGGCGGTGGTTTTGGCTACGGGTGGCTGGGACACCACCCTTATGCGGGATCTGCGACCTGACCTGGAGCAGGCCGTCCCCGGCCTTTACCTGTTGCTCCCAGTTTCGCTGGCTTGGGCTCAGGGTATGGAAGTCGCCGTTGGCCAGCGCGTTGTTGTTGTCGGCGGTGGAAAGATGGCCATGGATACTGCCAAGAGGTGCCTCCAGTCGGGTGCGGAACAGGTTACCATCCTCTACAGCCGGTCCCAGGAGGAGCTGGGGCTTGCCGACTCTGAGTTGGCCAGAATTCGCGGTGAGTCCGTGGAGGTGTATTTTCAGACCACCCTGACTCAACTCAAGGGCGTGGACGATCAACTGACGCAGGTGGTCTTTTCCGAAGTGGCTTCCGGCAATGGTGGCAAAGCTGGCCATCTGGCGAGAAGAAGATATACTGAAACATCGATTCCAGCGGACACTGTCATTGCTGCCGGAGGCCGCTTGCCGGAAATGATCTTTGTCAAAATCCCTGCGCTCGAAGGAGAGGATGCTCCGTTGCTGTGGCAAACCATTTCACCGTACCACGAACCGTCACCAGCCAAACCAGAGGGAATCTTTGCCACCGCTGACCCGGTGAGCGATTACCGGGCTGCGGTGGAAGCCATCGGCGCTGGTCGGAGGGCCGCTGCCTCCACCCATCTGTTCCTTTCCGGCAAGGAGATTGCCCCGCCAGAACACATGATCACCACCCTAACCAAGGTGCTGGACGTGACTCATGTGGAGGAACTTTTGCCGGTTGGACCCCGACAGAAAATGGTTGAACGCGCTCCTGAAGAACTGATCGATCCCTCTCTGGAAAAGGAGTTGGGACTCACTGAGGAGATGGTCAAGCAAGAATCGGTAAGATGCCTCAACTGTGGGTTGATCTGCTACATACGGAGTAAGTATCATTGATATTTGGGATTTCGGATTGCGGATTTCGGATTTCGGATTGCGAATTGGGGATTGCGCCCGCCCGGTGCGGCTGAAGCCTCGCGGTGGCGGGCCGGGAATTCTCATGTCACTATCTGGAGTATCCAATTAAACGGGCGGAGTAGCGATGCAGGATATTGTCTTCCGATCCTTAACCAATGGCGTCTACATTGTCACGGTTAACGACAATGGCCAGATCAATGGCGTGACCACACCGTGGGTTAGCCAGCTATCCTATGAACCGCCGCTGGTGATGGTTGCCATCTCTCCCATGAGAAAATGCCACGAAATGATCACAAACAGCGGCCGCTTTGCGGTGAATGTCCTGGGAACAGGTCAGGTGGAACTGGCCTCTCGTTTCGGCTTCACCACGGGCCGTGAGGTAGATAAATTCGAGGGGATTGCCTTGCAGCAGACACCAGCGGCTAATCCCCTCTTGCCTGAGGCGTATGCCTACATTGATTGTGAATTAGTAGAAACTGTAACCACTGGGGACCACTCCCTGTTTATCGGCCAGGTGGTGGGTGCGGAGATTGTCGATCCGGCCGGATCCCCTCTCTTATTCAATCCTGCCGATTATTTCTAGGATGCGTGTCCCGTGATCACCGAGGAAGGCACGGTTAAAAGAACAATGGGGAGCAAGGCCTGGGTTGTGACCCAGCGGAGCACCATGTGTGACGGCTGCGGGTCCCACGACGCCTGCAAAGTCCTTGGGGGCGGAAAAGAGATGGAGGTGGAGGCCCTCAACACCGCCCAGGCGAGGCCAGGGGACCAGGTGCTGCTCACCATTGAGGGCCAATCCTTGGTGAAAGTTTCGTTTTTGGTCTACATGTTTCCCATTTTGGCTCTGATTCTTGGCGCCGCAATTGGGCAAAAGGTGGCATCGGTTATGGCAACCAACCCGGAGGTAACCTCCTTTGGGCTCGGAGCCATCTTATTCGGACTCGCCTTCGTTCTGGTGCGAATGAAGGATAAAAAGCTGGAGCAAGCGGGCCGAACCATCCCGAGAGTTGCAAGAATTATCAAGGAAGGCTGATGAAAGAAAAAATTCAGGAGTACGTGAAAAGCTTACTTGCAGAGGGAAAAATCAAGGGGTTTTTAGGCCTGAGACAGCAGGGAACCGACATCGGCCCGCATCTTTTTAGCGATGCTGATGAGCTTGTGCACCTCTCTCTCGGCGATAGAGATACATACGGCGAGGCCCGCTACCCTCTCGACAAGATCCTCATGCGTATTGCCCTCAAGCATCCCACCGAGACCTTTGGTGTTCTGGTGCGAGGCTGCGACGAACGAGGTCTGCAGCAGCTTTTTGCTGTGAGCATGTTGCACCGGGATCGGGTTATTCCGGTGGGCTTCGCTTGTCCGGAGGAACTCGCACAGGACCATGAATGCTGGAAGCCTTATCCGGATGCATTGGTGGCAGGCGAACCTGCCAAACCCGGTGTTGGCGGCGAGGATGTAGTAGGATCCCAGATGGATTTACTGGCCGAGCTACAGCAATGGTTTGATACCTTTGACCGCTGTATCAAGTGTTATGGCTGCCGAAACATCTGTCCTGTTTGTTTTTGTCACGACTGTACCCTTGAGGAGGCTGCCTTGTTGCCCAGGGGAGACATCCCGCCCGATAACCCCAGCTTCCTCATGACCCGGGCGATGCATATGGTGACCCGTTCCCAATGCGTGTACTGCGGACTCTGCGAGGAGGGTTGCCCTGTGGATATTCCATTAAAGAGTCTCTACAAACTGGTGGCAAAGATCGTCGGCCAGGAGGCAACGACCCCAGAATACTTGGCAGCACAACACGGAACAGCGGGCAGTAGGCAGCAGGCAGCAAAGTAAGTGGATAAAGTGAACTAAAGTGAGCCAAGGTGCCTAAATTTTCTGACATAGTAATCTTGCTGGCAAGGCTTTCTTCTCACTGAAAGCTGATGGCTGATAGCTGAAAGCTAACAATTACGGAGATCCTGACTCATGAAGCAACCATTTTCTGATACCACAAAACCTATGAGCCGGAGAGCTTTTCTCTCTCTCACCGGTGCGTTGAGTTTGGGCGTGGCCACCATCGGAATTCCGCTCCCCACTGAAGCGGTTAGATTTGACCGCAGCCTCTACAAGGTATCCAAGAGCCGTCTGGGCATGGGAACCTTTGTCAATATGATCAGTTTTCACCCATCCCAGGGGGCGGCGGAAGAAGCCATGGGGAAAGCCTTTACAGAGATCGATCGGTTGACCGGCCTGATGAATCGCTTTCAGAGCAACTCTTGTATCGGCCAGTTGAATGCCAGCGGTTCCCTAGACGAGGCCCCTCCCGAGGTTATGGCGGTGTTGAGATCGTCACTCCACTACCATGGCATGAGCCAGGGAGCGTTCGATATTACGGTCAAGCCAGTTGTTGATCTCTATCAGCAAAGCTTCAGGGCCAACAATGCTCCTCCTTCCCCCGAGGCTCTCAAGGATGCAATGGAGAGGATCGGCAGCCAACACCTTAGGCTTACCAACAACTCCGTTTCTTTTGCCCGAAGTGGCATGGAGGTTACCCTGGATGGCATTGCCAAGGGCTATATCATCGATCGGGCCATGGACCTTCTCCGCAAGCTAGATATCCAGCACGGACTCATCAACGCTGGCGGTGACATTATCGTCCATGGTGGCAAGGGGGAGGGGAAACCCTGGAGAATCGGTATTGAGGATCCCTGGAAGCGTAAGCGTTATGCGGATGTAGTTACCCTCACCTCTGGAGCTATTGCCACCTCAGGGAACTATGAAGTCTTCTTTGATCGGGAAAAACTGTTTCACCATCTCATTCTGCCCCATACCGGCAGCCCGGCCCAGGACACCGCCAGCGTCACCATCAGGGCGACCAGTGCCATGGAGGCCGATGGACTGGCAACCACTGCCTATGTCATGGGGCCTGCGAAAGGCATCCAGTTTATCAACACGCTACCACATATAGAGGGGCTGGTTATCAATAGCCGTAAACAGAAAATGGTATCCTCAGGATGGAAGAGAAGCTGAGATCGAAGCATTGAGGAGGCTTGCATGGATTATAAAACAGTATTAACCACCTGCGCCTATTGCGGTTGCGGCTGCGGTCTCTACCTGGAGGTTTTGGACGGTCGAATCATTTCCACCATTCCCGCCAAGACCAACCCCATAAACCAGGGTAGACTGTGTGTAAAGGGTTGGAATATCCACGAGTTCATCCACCACCCCAACCGGCTCACCAAGCCACTGATCCGCAAAAACGGCACCCTTACCGAAGCATCCTGGGATGAGGCGCTGGACTATACCGCCTCCAGGCTCAAGGAGATCAAGGAAACCCACGGCAGCGACAGCATCGGTTTCTTGGCCTCCGCTAAAGTCACCAACGAGGAAAACTACCTCATTATGAAATTCGCCCGAGCCGCAGTGGGTACCAATAATGTGGACCACTGCGCCCGGCTCTGACACTCCTCCACCGTGGCAGGTCTTGCCGCCGCGTTTGGCAGTGGAGCCATGACCAACTCCATTGCCGAGCTGGAAGACGCTGACTGCATTTTTGTCATCGGCTCCAACACCACCTCGTCGCATCCCTTGGTGGCCACCCGGATCTATCGGGCCAAGGCGAAAGGGGCCAAACTGGTGGTTGCAGACCCTCGCAAGATTCAGCTTGCTCTCCAAGCCGACCTTTACGTTCGCCAGAACTTGGGCACCGATGTGGCACTTCTTAATGGGATGATGCACACAATCATTAAGAACGGCTGGCACGATGAAACTTTCGTTGAGGAGCGCACCGAGGGTTTTGCCGAGTTCAAGCAGGTCATTGACAACTACCCGCCGGAAAAAGTGGCCGAGATTACCGGGATTGCAGCTGATGATATTGCCAAAATCGCCGAATACTATGCCAAGGCGGAGAGAGGTTCCATTGTCTACTGCATGGGCATCACCCAGCACACCACCGGAGTGGACAATGTCAAGTCCCTGGCCAATCTTGCCATGCTCACCGGCAACATGGGCAAAGAATCCGCCGGCGTCAATCCGCTGCGTGGACAGAACAACGTCCAGGGAGCCTGTGACATGGGCGGACTGCCCAACGTCTACTCGGGCTACCAAGCGGTGAACGTGAGTGACATCCAGACCAAATTCGAGGAAGCCTGGAATGCCAAGCTCTCCGACCAGATTGGCCTGACTATTCCCTTCATGATGTCCGGTCTGGCCGATGGGTCTTTGAAAGCCCTCTATGCGGTGGGGGAAAATCCCATGGTGAGTGATCCTGATGTGGGCCATGTGGAAAAGGCCCTCAAGAACGCAGAGTTTTTGGTTGTCCAGGACATTTTTCTTACCCCCACCGCGGAGCTGGCCCACGTGGTGTTGCCGGGAACCTCGTTTGCAGAAAAGGATGGCACCTTCACCAATACTGAGCGTCGCGTCCAACTGTTGCGGCAGGCCATCGAGCCCATTGGTGAGTCAAAGCCTGACTGGGAGATCATT
>CAYFXH010000032.1:15060-33901 GCA_964346905.1 uncultured Desulfobacteraceae bacterium
GTTATCCAATGAATTATGAGAACTCCGAAGCGATCATGGCGGAAATTGCCAGCCTCACTCCATCCTATGGCGGCATCACCTACCAGCGCTTGGAAGGCGATGGCCTTGCCTGGCCATGCCCGGACAAGGATCATCCCGGCACCAAATTCCTGCACAAAGACCGGTTCGCCCGGGGTTTAGGCCTCTTCCACGCCATTGAATACCAACCTCCTGCCGAGACAGTGGACCAAGAGTATCCTTTCTGGCTCAGCACCGGCCGGGTACATGTCCACTACCATACGGGGACCATGAGCCGAGTTTCTCCATCGCTCCATGCTGAGATGCCGGAAGGTACCTTAGAAATGCACCCTCAGGATGCTGATCGCATGGATATCCGCGAGGGGGAGACCGTGCGCGTTGCCTCCCGCCGCGGCGAGATCAAAGCAAAGGTGACGGTAACCGATAGGGTGGATGAGGGCGTGGTGTTCATGGCGTTCCATTTTGCTGAGACCTGCGCCAATGTTCTCACCAATCCGGCCCACGATCCCACTGCCAAAATTCCAGAATTCAAGGTGTGTGCGGTGAAGGTGGAGAAGGCGGCGTAGGAGGTTCAATGCGAGCAACAGTTGATCCTAACAGATGTGACATCGCAGGTATTTGCGTCCAAATATGTCCTGAAGTCTTTCGTTTTCATGAGGGCAGCAAAAAGGCGTATGTTACCAGAAGTGAAATTCCTAGAAACCTAGAACAGAAGTGTTTGGAAGCTGCAAAGAAGTGTCCAAATAAGGCAATTGTCATCCTGCGCGATTGAAGCAGAAATACTCTGGACACCAAAAAAACTGTGTGGGTGCATCGCAGTAGGAATAACCCCAGGAAACGGCCGAAGTCTTTTCCTTTTCTCTAACGTTCTTCTCTCTTCCCATTCCCGTCAAGCGCAACACACCCCCGCCGCACCCCAAAAATCGGTTGGTTTTGGACTGCAAATCTGCTAACTTGCATTACTCACGAATCCTTGGTATTCGTGCTGAAGCACTTGCAAGAAAGACATTTGCCTTCTTGCAGATTTGGACGCGGTGTACTGTCCTGAGGGACACGACCTGAGCGACTCGACCTGAGCTCGTCGACAGGTCGTTTCGAAGGGCCGAGGGGTGGCCTGTTCATGAAACGGAGTAAGCAGTATGAATAAGCCGAGTTAAGGTTACCCTTGCAAAACCGCAGTGGTTCGTATCCATCAGCTAGACAAAACCGAGCATGGCCTTTTTCAAATTCATCAAAGAGAAACCATCGACTGAGTCAGACGACGTTCCTGCTGACGGTACGTTACAGGTAGACCAAGGCTATAGTCTAGACTCAGAACCCTCCCCCTTTTTGGGCCGTCTGCTCCATAAGCTTTTTTGCAAAGCCTCCTTTCTGGAAAGTCACCAGCGGTTGCTCACCGACCTGGAGAAGCGAGGTCTCCTTATCTATGTGGTCAAGTACCGCAGCCAGTTGGATTTCTTGTTTCTGAAGTCGCGACTCTCCCAGGCTGGCTTGGGGGCGCCAGCCGTTGCCTTCGATCTGCGACCGTTCTTCTGGCTTCCCGTCTCGCGCGTCATTCGGCTGCTTTTTTCATTCGGGCGCCATTACTTCAAGGAGAGACAGCTTCCCAACCCCTACCAAACAGGATACTATCGAGAACTGATCCTAAATCAGGAGCCTTCAGTGCTCTTTCTCCTGGGGAAAGTCGGCTACTACCAACGTTTTGGGGTTGCCGAGCATGATCCCCTCCACCTGCTTATCAAGACCCAGCGCCAGATGCAGCTGTCGATCAGTCTGGTGCCCAGCTTGATCTTTCATGGCAAGGCGCCAGAAAAACAAGAAAAGGGCCTTCTAGACCTCTTTTTCGGTGATAAAGAAAGGCCCGGGCGGTTGCGTAAGTTGGTCGGCTTCCTTCGCCGGTACAAGCACAACGTCTTGGAGGTGGCAGAGCCTCTTGACCTGAAGGAGTGGTTGGCCAACCAAGAAACCCAGGTGTCATCAGAGACCAATCTTGTTTTTCAACTCCGTCGGGAACTCATCGACCGCATTAACCGTCACCGTCGGGTAGTGACCGGTCCGGTTATGAAGAGCCGCTGGGAGATAAAAGAGATCGTCCTCCATAATAAAGATCTACAAAAACGCATGGAGCGAAGAGCCCGCTCCAACAACCGCAGCATCGAGGAGGTGCGAAGGGAGGCCGATGGCTATCTCGACGAGATCGTCACCGACCTCAACCTGTCTTACGTCGAAACGGTGGAGCGTTTTCTCACCTGGACCTGGAACACCATCTACGACGGCATCGATCTGGACGTGGATTCCCTGGATCTAGTAAAGCAGGCAGCGAAAAAAGCGCCGCTTGTCTATGTTCCCTCGCACAAGAGCCACATCGATTACCTGCTGCTCTCTTACTTGCTCTTCAGGCATAACCTGAACCTTCCCTACGTTGCCGCCGGCAAAAACCTGGCCTTTTGGCCTCTTGGACCCTTCTTTCGCAAGTCCGGAGCTTTCTTTATTCGGAGAAGCTTTCGCGGGCAAAAATTCTATACTGACGTCTTTGCTGCGTATATCAAAACGCTGGTCAACGAGGGCCATAACATCGAGTTTTTCATTGAAGGCGGTCGTAGCAGGACCGGCAAACTGGTACTGCCAAAACTCGGTCTGCTGGCCATTCTCATTCAGGCGGTGCAGGAAGGCTATTGTGACGATTTGATCTTCGTACCCTGTGCCATTAACTATGATCGGGTTTTAGAAGAGGGCGCCTACCTGAAAGAAGTGAAAGGTAGCAGTAAGAAACAAGAAAACCTTGCCCAGTTGGTGCGTGCCCGCAGTGTCCTGAAGAAACGTTACGGGAGGGTTTATGTAAAATTTGCCCAGCCAATGTCAATCAAGGACTACATGAACCGCTTCAATCTGGACTTCGCCACCTTGAAGCCTAAAGAGCGCCACACCATGTACCGGGATTTTGCCTGGCGCATTATCCACAACATTAATCACGCTTCTGTGGTAACTCCTGTCGCTCTTGTGGCCACAGTCTTTCTTACTACCTCCAAGCGGGGTATTTCTTTGGCTGAGATCAAACTCATCATCCGCAATTACTACGACTACCTTCACCACCAAGGGGTGCGGTTGGCAAGCAGCTTCCAGGAACTGGATCAGACACTCCAAGATACCCTGAGTCTCATGGAAAAGAGCAAGTGGCTCGAACTGCTGGCGGATGAGGATGAGACTGACGAGGAGGAACGTATCTTTACGGTTGACGACAGCAACCGGCTGCAGCTGGAGTACTATAAGAACAACATGATTCATTTCTTGCTACCGGCTGCCTATATTTCCTCGGCCATTCTGAGCAAAGAGGCCTTTGAATTTGACCTGGAAGGGATTGAAGATGATCTCAACTTTTTCAGGGATTTCTTCAAGTTTGAGTTTGTCTACGACGCTGACGAAAACCTCAGGGAGACCATTGACCACATGCTTGCCTACTGTGTTTCCCAGGGTTTCATAACCGAATCCAGCAGCCGGGAGAAGGGATACCGTATCTCCCACCAGGGAGTCAAGGCGCTCTCGTGTTTCGCCAGCTTGTTGAGAAGCTATTTCGAGTCTTACGGGATTGTTTTGAAAGCAACCAAGTACCTCTCTAAAAAGTCTTACGGTGAACGCGACTTCTTAAAAAAAATCAACTCTTTGGGTAACAAGCTTTACAAGCTGGAACTCGTTGAGCGCTTCGAGAGTATTTCACGCATCACTTTTGAAAACGCACTCAAATTCTTTTGCGAGCAAGGTGTGATCAAGAAGCGCGACGAGCAGGATAACGGCAAGAGACATGTCAGCTACGAGGATGGCAACAACCGCGAAGCTTTTACCTACTACAGCAGCATGATAGATCGCTACCTCCGTACTTCCCAACTCACTTTCCAGTAAAGGCAGGGTCCGTTGCTCAAGCCGTTAACGGTACAACATATGAACCACAGAGCACCGAGAACGCAATAAAGAATACATCCGAAATCCGAATACCTGCCCGCCATGCGCGCCCGCCCGGAGGGTGGGGAGCCCGAAGGACCAATGTCGGATTTCGAATGTGATGGCAGCCAAGCTGCCCTATGGCCTCAGTGTTCTCTGCGATTACTTACCTTTCTCTCCTGTGATTTCCGAGGTGCTATGAGAATTGCCTATTTTGACTGTTTTTCCGGGATCAGCGGCGATATGATCCTGGGTGCGTTGATTGATCTGGGTCTTGATCCGAAGTTCCTCACCAACCAGCTGTCAAAGTTGGCACTCGGAGGCTATCACATCGAGGTTTCCAGAGAACAGCGGGGACCAATCACCGGGACAAGAGTGGATATCAAGGTTGAGGAACAGGAACAACCGGTTCGTGCCTTCGGGCAGATTAGGGAACTTATCAGTGCAGCTGATCTGCCTGACCCGGTCAAGAAAACCAGTCTAGCTGTGTTGCAGCGGCTCGCCGAAGCGGAAGGGAACCTGCATCAGCAATCCCCTGAGCATGTGCATTTCCACGAGATAGGAGCGGTTGACTCCATCGTGGATATGGTGGGAGCCTGTATCGGGCTCCATGCCTTGGAAATTGAACGGGTGGCGGGCTCGCCCTTACCTCTGGGCCGGGGATTTGTCCGCTGCCAACATGGCACGCTTCCCCTCCCGGCCCCGGCCACCCTGGCCCTACTGGAAGGCGTGCCTGTCTATGATTCGGGTCGAGAGCGGGAACTCGTGACTCCTACCGGCGCCGCCATTCTCACCACGGTTTGCTCTGAGTTTGGCGGATTTCCCAGTATGAATATTGAACGGGTTGGCTACGGGGTGGGGCAGCACCCTGAGAGTCATCCTCCCAATCTTCTCCGGGTGGTCTTGGGCCGGATAGCAACAGCGATGGTCAAAGAGCGACTTCTCCTGCTGGAGACCAGCATTGACGACATGAATCCCGAGTTATACGGCTACCTCATGGAACGACTTCTGGATGCGGGCGTTCTGGACGTTAATGTTCTGCCTGCTCAGATGAAAAAGAACCGTCCTGGCCAGCTGCTGCGGGTGCTGTTGTCAGAAGGATTAAGAGAGACCGTGCTGCAGATCCTTTTCAGCGAAACCACCAGTCTCGGTGTTCGTATTCAGGAAGTGGAACGCTTCAGCCTTCCTCGGCGCACAATTCGTGTCCAAACCCCGTACGGCCACCTGCCTGTCAAGGTTACTACCAACCCGCAGGGTGACTTCAGTTTGGCGCCCGAGCACGACTCTTGCAAGAGAGCAGCGTTGCGGTATCAGGTACCTCTGAGAAAGGTTTACGAGGAGGCCTTGTACCGAGCAAGGGAACGACTCCATACGTCAGACGCGGAGACGTGGAGAAACGGAGATACGGAGCAAGAAGACCCGGAGAAGTAAGAAATAGCAGTGACGATCAACGCAGAAGAATTGACTTCTGTATGGCCCTGTATGAACTTCAGTCTTTGTTCTCCTGCCTACTGCCTGCTGAAAACGGTGTCTCCGTGTCCTCGCGTCTCCGTGTCGGTGGCAGGCCCATGGGAATACGGAAAGCTTTATCGCATGAAGAGCACTCGAAGAAATGACATCGTTGTCTTCCTGGCAACGGGCTTTTTTACCGGATTTCTTCCGACAGCGCCAGGTACCTGGGGAACCTTTGCCGCCATACCTCTGGTTATGCTTGCCCACAAAGGAGGTGCCGTAACTCAGCTGTCTGTAGCCGTTATCTTGATGTTCTTTGCAGTTTGGATCGCCGGCAGAGCAGAAATGCTTTTCGAGGATCGAGATGCCAGACCCATTGTGATCGATGAGATGGTGGGTTTTCTCGTCAGTCTCCTCTGGCTTCCCCTCAGTGTTTTAACTGTTTCTCTGGCTTTTGTTCTCTTTCGACTCTTTGATATCGTTAAACCTCCCCCTGTCTCCATCGTGGAAAAACGTCTGCAGGGCGGCTGGGGAATAATCATGGACGATGTTCTTGCCGGAGTCTATACCAATATTAGTCTGAGAGTTTTTCTGATCCTTGCTGGTCTTCTCTAACTTACTAGTCCGTTGTCCGTAGAACTCAGCATAGGGCATAGGGCATGGAGCATAGGGTAAATAGTTAGAAGTCAGGAGTCAGAATCCAGAATTTAGGAGCTAGATTATTGCTTGATTAGGATTGCAAAACTAAAAGTCCGAAATTCGCATTTCGAAATTAGAAATTACCTCCCTATGCTCTACTTGTCCTGAGCGACTCGGCCTGAGGACTTCCAGTGAGCCTCCGTTCGGCCAGAGCTCACGGTCGAGGGCAGTCGAACTTCTCGTCCACAGGTATTGTCGAAGGATGCTCAGTCCTCCTGGCTACTAACTCCTATCTGTTAGCTTCTGAGACCTGGTTCTCTGCGCTCCGCGTTATTTTCTTTGTGCTCTTCATGTCCTTTCTGGTTAAATAATTATAATGATTGACGAAAAGACCAAAAATCATGGAGAATTGATTACCGTTGGAGATGAACTGCTCTCCGGACGGACCGTGAACAACAACGCTGCCCACATCGCCAACCACCTCAAGCTGGCAGGCTTCCAACTCCGTTGGGTAACGGTGGTGGGGGATCGAGAAGAGGATATTACTACTGCGTTAGTAAGGGCCATGGAGCGATCGGCCTTTATTTTGGTCACCGGTGGCCTCGGTCCCACCGGAGACGATCGTACGAATGCGGCAGCCGCTAAGGCCCTGGGCCGACCACTGCGCCGCGATCCCCGATCCTGGGATGTCATCACTGGCCATCTCAAAAAACTCAAGATATCCATGACCCCGGCCATCGCCAAGATGGCTGACATTCCAGAAGGAGCAGAACGTATTGATCTCGTCCGCCCCAGGGCCGGCTACTATATCGGCGATGCTGAAAAGCCCCTCTTCTTCCTGCCCGGTGTTCCAGATGAAATGGCGGATATGCTGCAAAGCTTCGTCCTGCCCACCCTCAAAGAGTGGTTTCCCGAGCAAATAATCATGCGCTCGCGGCTTCTGCGTATTTTTGGACTAAGGGAGTCGGAAATAGCCCACCGTCTGGCCGACCTGGAAGAGGGATACCCGGACCTGAGTATTGGCTACTTCCCTCGCTTTCCGGAAAACCACCTGGCTTTCGCTGTCCAAGCTCCCTCTGAACGTGCGGCCGATGACATACTGGACGAGGCTGCTCAGGCCGCGGTCCAGCGGTTGGGCCTCCACGTCTATGGCCAGGAAGACGACACCCTGGAAATGGTGGTGGCCCGTTTACTTGTCGAAACAGGCCACACCCTCGCTCTCGCTGAATCCTGTACCGGCGGCCTAATTGGACACCTTATCACCAATGTCCCGGGGAGCTCCGGTTATTTCCACCGGAGTGTGGTAACCTACAGTGATACCGCCAAGGTCACCTACCTTGGCGTGTCGCCAGATCTCATTGCCCAGCACGGTGCAGTCAGCCGCCAGGTGACTGAGGCCATGGTGCGAGGTGTTCACAAAGAAAGCGAGGCAAGTATGGCTCTGGCGGTAACCGGCCTTGCCGGTCCCACCGGTGGTACTCCGGAAACACCGGTGGGGACGGTTTTCCTGGCTTTGCTCCGGGATAGAGACCTTCGGGTTGAACGGTTTCAGTTTATAGGTGAACGACAGAAGATAAAGCTGGCGGCAGCGTATACTGCCCTGGATTGGCTGCGGAGGGCGATGATCGATGAGTCCTTCTTCGATGGTGAGTAAACCTAGGCCGGATGGCTCAGAAACCCCGCGGTTTGAAGCCTTCGTTCCAGCACAAACCGGCCTGCCACCGGGCAATGGACGTTTGGGGGTGCTTGGTGGCGCTTACAATCCTATAACTCGCGCCCATTTGTTTTTGGCTCACTACTCCAGAGAGCAGTACAAACTGCACGAGGTACTCTTTGTGCTGCCCAGAACTCTGCCCAATAAACCTCTCGTGGGAGTTTCCATTGAACAACGTTTGGAAATGATGCGGCTTGCCACAGCCGGTATTCCTTACATCTCCAAGGGACTCTGCACCCATGGCATGTTTCTAGACATCTGTACGGCCCTACAAAAAGTCTATCCTCAGGAGCCAGAAACCTTCTTCATAACTGGCCGTGATGCAGCTGAGCGGATCCTCACCTGGCCATATGATGATCCTGCTGAAGCACTGGCTCAAATGTTTGCCGCTTTTCAACTATTGGTCTTCGAGCGGAAGGGAAAGCCACAGCTGCCGAAAGACCCTTTGATCAAGCAATACTCCAACCGCATTCACACCCTTCGTTTACCTCAAAATCTCGACAATGTCTCTTCAACAGAAGTGCGCCAGAGGATTCGTGCCGGCCAGTCCATCGAGGATCTCGTTCCTGCGAAGGTGGCCGCTTATATAAGAAAACACAACATCTACAAAAATCAATCGTAAGATTATTCAGGAGTTCCCCCTAAAATGGATGGTTGATGTTTGTGAACTCAGGTCTCGTATCGGTTTATGCTGATTTGCAAATAAACATGCTTTTGTGGTGTCTCTTCTGTCGTTCCAAGGCTCACGATCTGGCCACTTCAAGCCCGACTGTGGCCGGGGGAAGTGGCCAGACCTTGCCGTCAGCCCTGTTGAATTTCCCGAAGGGAATCCTATTCAACAGGGCAGGTCACTCAGAAGAAACACCACAAAAGACCAAAAGGGGGAGGCTGTGAAACAACGAGCACCTGAGCTTTTTGGGGGAACTCCTATAACAGTACTGCTGTTTCAAGAACCAACAATTTTCTCGTCCACGTTTGCAGACTGTAAAGGAGTTGAAAGGATTCTTCCCGATCCTATGAACGAAAACGGTTCGGCAGGGTACGATAGTTGCAAGGTTGCAGATCCATGTGTTCTGTTAATTAAGCGAGGTAAGCTGATTTCCGGCCTGAGCTCACACCATGAAAAAGAGTGCGGCAATAACCATATTCGATAGACAATTCTCAGTGAATGTCGTTCTTGTTGGCGTTCTCTTTCTCGGGCTTGTCTTCAAGGGGATTTATTTATATTCCTATGCTCACACTAGCCCCTATTATGGCAGTGCTTCTTTTGATTCGGCCGTTTATCTGAACTGGGCGCAGCGAATCAATCAGGAAGGCTGGCTTGGCCAGGAGATATTCTACTGGGCACCTTTCTACCCATATCTCTTGAGCATTGTCCTAAGGATTTTTCCTCACAAACTGTCCATCATCTACGCTCTGCAACTCATCCTGGGTATGTGCTCTGCAGGTCTTGTGTATCTTACCTGCAAGAGAATCTACACTGAGCGGGCCGGTCTTATAGCGGTCGGTTTCAGTCTCGCCTACGCTCCCTTTACGTTTTTCGAGACAAAAATTTTGCCCACCGTCACCGGAATGTTCCTTGGCTTGCTCTTTGTCTATCTTTTGACCAGGGCAGAGCAGGAAAGGAAATACCGTTATTGGTTTGGCGGAGCTGCTGCTCTCGGCTTTGCCATAATCTGTCGACCTAATTATATTTTGGTTATTCCGCTTTTGATTCTCGCTCTCCTTACATTTCACCGAAAAGAGCTGAGCAAACTATATGTGCCCCTGCTGATCCTTGTTCTCACACCCATCGTCATAATCGGCACGGTCACCCTCAGAAACTTTGTGGTGGGCAAGGACTTTGTTCCCATTAGTGCCAACGCTGGGGTAACCTTTGCCCAGGGAAACAATCCATGGGCTCGCGGTAGCATGGTTATTCTTCCTGAGTTTTCTGGTGAAATAACAAATCAACGGCATGAGGAGACCCAAATAGCTGAAAGTGTAATGGGGCGAAAGCTCAAACCTTCTGAAGTGAATAGATTCTGGTTGAAATGGGGGCTCAATTTCATTGGAGAAAATCCCTTGGGATATCTCAGGCTGCTTTTGTACAAGATTGCCATGGTATGCAACAGTTATGAACTTGGAAGCAACTATCTGCTCAGCATAGATAAAGCCTTGACCCCATGGCTGAGGCTTGCCTTTCTCCCTTTTGGCTTCATTATGGCGTGGGCTATCGTGGGTTTCGCCCCGCTTTTTCGTGATGAACGACCACCCGCGTCGACCCTTCTAGCAACCTTTGTCGGCAGTTTCTTGATGTTACTTCTCTTTTACGTAAATAGCCGCTACCGCATGACTCTGGCTCCTGCTGCAATCATTATGGCAGGAGGTGGCCTGGACTATCTCCTGCGCAAGCCAAAGCGCGCGCGGGTTATTGTGATCCTGTTTGGTATGCTGTTCTTGTTCTCTCTACCTCCATTTATGCCCTTAAATGAAGCGCAGATAGCCCGTAGTCACTCTCTTGCCTGGGCGCATCTGGGGGCCGCTTTTAAAAATAACAACAAACTGGAGAAGGCATTGTGGGCTTATGAAGGAGCAATAAACAGGGATGCTGACAATTACAGGTATTATCTAGAGAAGATAAGCTTGTTAGGAGCAATGAATAAGAGCGAAAATGAAATTATGGAATGGGTAAAACAAAAAGTAAATAACATTTCTTCGAAGCCTTATCGCGATCTCATCATTGCCGAAGCTTTTTACTCAACCAAAAATTACGATGAGGCGGAGGAGTATGTCGAGAAAATCATCTCTTCGAGTTCGCAAGACTATAAGTTATATCTTCATTCAGGAATACTTCTCGGTAGAATGGGTCAACATGTTAGAGCTAAAGCTGCATTAACCAAAGGATTGATTTATAATTCTACAAATATTGATTTACAATATAACTATGCTCTAGCATGTTTTATCTCCGGAGACAAAGAAGAAGCTATTAAATGGACTAGAAAGATCCTTACCAATGCTCCTCATTTTGACAAAGCCCGTCGTTTACTTGCCCATATGGAGAACAACACGTAAGCTCATGGCAACATCCAGCCCGCATTACGTGAGGCCGTGCAATAATCCAGCCTCCCCGATCAGAGTCGGGGATAAGCTTCGCGAAAATTGAGCGAACTGCGAGACATTCTTCCTGAAATCATTGGGGTAACTGCCTATGGCATAGCACCATAGGTATAGATCGGATGGTGAAAAACCTCAGAACAGTCTGTATGGACAAAACGGTATCGCAGCAAGCGGTTCGTGAATATTGCAGACTCGTTGGCACTGAACTTGCTCTTTGGCTGGGCGGGTATACCGTGCCTGATCAAGCTTTCAAAAGAAAATAACCTGCGTTTCATTGTGATTTCAGTATTTGGTGAAGATGTGAAGCAGATTCGGGCTGTGTCCATTGCAATTGCTACTCCTTTTGCTCGACAATTGGGAACGGTATGAAAATATCCCGGAAAACAATTATCCTTGGAGCTTGTACGATTTTTTTGCTAACGCTCCTGGTCTACATCCCCGCCATGCAGGGTGGGTATATATGGGACGATGAGACCCACATTACCAACAACCTCAATCTGAGATCACTTCAAGGCCTGCAAAGACTTTGGTTCGAGCTTGGGGCTGTGCCTCAATACTATCCGATGACTCACACCAGTTTTTGGATAGAATATCATCTGTGGGAATTACATCCTTTTGGTTACCACCTGGTCAATGTATTACTGCATGCACTAAATGCTATTGTTTTGTGGCTGGTGCTGCGTTATCTGTCTATTCCGGGAGCATGGCTGGCTGCCGTATTATTCGCACTCCACCCAGTGCAGGTGGAGTCCGTTGCCTGGGTGACCGAGCGCAAAAATGTTCTTTCCGGCTCGTTCTACCTGTCCGCCATGTTGGCGTATCTTCGCTTTGCCAATGTGCACTTGGATTCTACTGATACCCAAAGCGTGCATCCCTCGGTCCCGGCGAACAGTCGGCAACTTTGGCGATTTTACTTCCTGGCGCTGGCCCTGTACCTCTGTGGTTTGCTGAGCAAGACGGTAACTTGCTCCATGCCGGCAGCGGTTCTTCTCATCTTATGGTGGAAGCGAGACCGCGTTGCCTGGCGTGATGTCCTGCCTTTGATACCCTTCTTTGTAGTGGGTGCTGTACTCGGTTTGACAACAGTATGGATGGAGAAACACTACGTTGGGGTAGAGGGTGCGGCGTGGGCTTTGTCTTTTGTTGACCGGTGCCTTATTGCCGGGAGGGCCTTATGGTTCTACGCCAGCAAACTTTTGTGGCCCCACAAGCTCACCTTCATCTATCCACGTTGGCAGATCAATTCAGGAGTTTGGTGGCAATACCTTTTTCCCCTGTTTGCAGTGGCGGTCATTGCAATGTTATGGCTGTTGAGAAAGCGGATAGGCAAAGGACCTCTTGTGGCAGTATTGTTTTTTGCCGGCACGCTCGTACCGGCCCTGGGATTTTTTGATGTGTTTCCCATGCAGTTTTCCTTCGTCGCTGATCATTTTCAGTATCTGGCAAGTATAGGTTTGATTGTCTTAGCTGTTGCTGGTCTCACATCGTTTCTCAGAAGACTTGGACCGGGGCAGAATCTTATTGGCTATGCAGCATGTATAATGGGACTCGCCGTCTTTGGCGCACTTACCTGGCAGCAGGGGAATATTTACAAAGATAGCGAAACACTTTGGCACGATACCATTGCAAAAAATCCCACTGCATGGATAGCGCACAACAATCTGGGAGTCATCCTCAAGGAGCGAGGTGACATCGATGACGCAATCGGCCATTTGACTCGGGCAGTGGAGATCAAACCTGACCATGAGGCAGCGCTGAACAATCTGGGAGTTGCCTTGAAGAAACAAGGAAAGCTTGAGGAAGCTATTTTCTACTATTCCAGGGCAATAGAGATTATGCCCGACTTCGCCGGCGCCCACAACAATCTGGGAGTCGCTCTCAATGAACAAGGAAAGCTCGAGGAGGCCATTGCACATTACTACCGAGCCCTGCAGATCAGACCTGATTACGCCGAGGCACATAACAATCTGGGAGTCGCTCTGGCCGGCAAAGGCAAGCACGACCAGGCGATAAGCCATTTCTCTCAGGCTTTACAAATCACACCCGACTATGCAGAACCACATAACAATCTGGGCATTGCATTGACGAACCAGGGCAGGCTCGAGGAGGCCATTGCACATTTTTCTCAGGCCCTGCATATCGAACCTCATTATGCGGACGCGCATAACAATCTGGGAGTCGCTCTGGCCGGCAAGGGCAGACTCGACGAGGCCATTGACCATTATTACGAGGCATTACGAGTGCAACCGGACCACAAAGTCGCACATGTTCAACTTGCCTTGGCTTTGCTGAGACAGGAGCGGACCGAGAAGGCCTTAGAACATTATCACGAGGCATTGCGTCTTAGCCCTGATTCACCGATGGTTCTCAACAATCTGGCTTGGATTCTTGCAACCCATGAGAACCCGAATTTTCGGGATGGAGCCAGGGCAGTCCAGCTGGCAGAAAAGGCTTGCAGACTCACCGGTCATGAGAATGCTGCTTTTTTGGACACCTTAGCTGCCGCGTATGCAGAAGCAGCACAATTCAATGAGGCCCTGCAAACTGCCCAAAAAGCTATAGAGCTGGCGCTGGCCATGGGGCGGGTCGAGCTGGCGAAGGATATAGAAAAGAGGATGCAATTTTACCAAGCGGGGGAGCCCTTCTATGAAAGCTGAGTCATAGGAAAGGCAGTTGTGATTAAACGGTAAACCTTTTTGCCGGATAAAGGAAAATCGCAGTTAACCGTTATCGTGAGGTCTGAGAAGATGAAAATCTCCGTGGTAATTCCTGTCTATAACGAGGTCCAGACAATCAAGGAAATTGTCGCTCGCGTCCAAGCGGTCGATCTCGAGAAGGAAATTATTATTGTGGACGACGGCTCCACCGATGGTACCCTCGAGCATTTACAAGAAATTGCCCAGACCGAAGAAAACGCAAAAGTGATCTACCATGAGCACAATCAGGGTAAAGGCGCTGCTCTGCGAACAGGCTTTCAGTTCGCTACTGGAGATGTTGTCATCATCCAAGATGCTGACCTGGAATATGATCCACGGGAGTATCCAGTTTTGTTGGAACCCATAGTGGATGGCAGGGCTGATGTTGTCTATGGCTCAAGATTTCTCGGTGGGCCCCACCGGGTCCTATTCTTTTGGCACTACGTGGGCAACAAGTTCTTGACCTTGCTCTCCAATGCCTTCACCAATTTGAACCTCACAGACATGGAGACTTGTTACAAGATCTTCAAAAGGGAGGTCCTCGAAGGAATCAGCATAAAGTCGAACCGTTTTGGCTTCGAACCTGAGTTCACCGTTAAGATAGCGAAAAAAGACTGTCGCATCTATGAAGTTCCCATCAGTTACAGCGGTCGGACTTACGCTGAAGGCAGAAAGATCGGTTGGAAAGATGGGGTCAAGGCGATCTTTGCTATTCTATGGTTTCGATTTTTCGATTGAGAACTTCACCTCGAGCATCCGGGCCAACCTCTCAGGCCACGGCTGCGGCCGGATGCCAAATTCTTTTGCCAACATCGAACAGTCCAGGACTGAATGAGCAGGTCTCTGTGCGGGCGTGGAATATTCAGCCGTGCTGATGGGCTCGACCCTCTTTACCCGTAGCGAAGTATACTGACCCGCCAGCTTAAAAATCGCTTCCGCAAAACCATGCCAGCTGGTCACCCCTTTGCCACAATAGTGGTAGGTCCCCCAGGCAATCTGCCGGAACTTCAGAAATTGAGCGGCAATCGCCGATATCGACTCAGCAAGATCGGCGGCATAGGTAGGGCAGCCGAACTGATCGGCAACAACCCGTACTGATTCATTCTGCCGACCCAACCGGAGCATGGTGTTGACAAAATTGTGACCGTGGACCCCATAAAGCCAGGAGGTGCGGATTATTATATGCTCCCGCAGCCGGTTCCTTATCTCCACCTCGCCCGCTGCCTTGCTCTTACCGTACACCCCCAGAGGTGAGATCTGATCTGTTTCCAGATAGGAATCTTTTTTGCGACCATCGAAGACATAATCTGTGGAGATGTGAAAGAGGGGAATTCCAGCCTTGGCACACACAGAGGCGAGGTTGGCTGGCCCGTGGCGATTCACACCGTAGGCGAGTTCTGGTTCGGACTCGGCTCGATCAACACCGGTATAAGCCGCCGCATTTACCACCAAGGACACATCAGACTGACTCACTTCTCTCGTAACCGCACTGGGGTCAGTGATATCAAGCGCTGCCCGGTCTCGGGCGAGAATCTCAAAATCCTTTTTTGGGCCACAGTGTATCAGCTCCCGTCCCAGTTGACCATTGGCCCCGGTCACCAGTATTTTCATCTATTTTCCTCGTAGGGGGGCAGACGTTCAGGCGGAATGTCGGCCAGGCAGGGGAATTGCCTATCCCTTTCTGAGAGCAATGGTTCTGAAACGGGCCAGTCGATGGCGAGAGCCGGATCGGACCAGAGGATTCCCCCCTCGTCATCAGGAACATAGAAATCGGTGCACTTATAGACCACATGCGCTATTTCACTCATTACACAAAACCCGTGGGCAAAGCCTTCTGGCACAAATAGCTGGTACCGGTTCTCATCTGAGAGCTGAGCACCGTTCCATTGTCCAAAACAAGGCGAGCCCCGGCGGATATCCACCACCACATCAAAAATGCTCCCCTTAACGACCTGAATTAACTTCGCTTGAGCACGATGTAGCTGATAGTGTAACCCCCTGAGCGTGCTCCGGACCGAGTGAGAGAGGTTGTCCTGAACAAATATGCGGTGGATGCCAGCCTCAGCGTACCGTTTCTGGTGGTAGGTCTCCATGAAAAAACCGCGGTCGTCGCGGAAAACCTGAGGCTCAATGATATAGACGCCATCCAGCTTGGTGGGTAACACTTTCATGGTAAACAGCTCATTGTTAAAAGGACAGAAATAAAGTCTCGCAAGCCAGGGCTACCGTCTAAGCGATAAGCTCTCAGCTGTCAGCTCTCAGCTTTTTGATTAGCGAGGCTAGCATCTTCTCTATCTCAATAACCTTGCTCGTAAGACGATCCCTTTCTTGCACCGGTAAGAACTTCAGATCACCCGTCAGTAAAAGTAAGCATTCCAACTCACTAGCTGAGCGCTGAGCGCTTATAGCTTTACGGCTAGTGCCCTTCATACCGCAAAATATCCATGAGATACTGACCGTAGCCATTATCAATGAGCGGCCGGGCAAGATCCTCCAGTTGGCTGGCTCCAATGTAGCCCATCCGATAAGCAATCTCTTCGATACAGGCAACCTTTAAACCCTGCCTCTCCTCAATGGTTTCGATGAAGTTGGCTGCCTGCATGAGCGTCGCGTGGGTCCCGGTATCCAGCCAGGCTATCCCCCGACCCAGCTTTTCCACCCGGAGCGAGTTCGTCTTCAGGTAGGTTCGGTTGACATCAGTAATTTCCAGTTCGCCGCGGGCCGATGGCTTGAGGCCGGAAGCGATATCAAGAACCCGGTTATCGTAAAAATAGAGTCCGGTAACCGCATAGTTAGACTTGGGCTGGGACGGTTTTTCCACAATATCAACGGCCCGGTCCTCAGAGTCGAAGCTAACCACGCCATAGCGTTCCGGGTTCTTCACCCAGTAACCGAAAATGGTTGCCCCCTCTTTCTGGGTGACTGCTTCACGCAGTTTAGCCGGCAGGCCGTGTCCGTAAAAGATATTGTCGCCGAGAATCAAGCACACCCTATCGCTGCCCACAAAATCCCGGCCAATGATGAATGCCTGAGCAATCCCTTCAGGGTGCGGCTGCTCAGCGTACGTAAAGGAAAGACCCCACTGGGAGCCGTCTCCCAGAAGTCCTTGGAACAGGGGCAAATCCCGAGGGGTGGAAATTACGAGAATCTCACGGATTCCTGCGAGCATGAGCACCGAGAGCGAATAATAGATCATGGGTTTGTCATAGACTGGCAGTAACTGTTTGCTTACTACCCGGGTAATGGGATAGAGGCGAGTTCCTGAGCCACCAGCCAGTATAATACCTTTCATTTTCTCTTCTCTCTCCAGAAGTATTTAGTTAAGAGGAAGGCACTATTGAACAAATCCGAAATCCGAATATCGAAATCCTAAACAAATTCAAATTTTCAAAAGCCAAATGACCAAAACAAGCAATTCATAGACTTAGTCGATTCTCTTTGGAACATTGGAGAATTCGAAATTTGGATTTGTTTCGTGCTCGCCCTTTGGAATTCCGCTAGGCGGAGCCGCCGGAGGCGGGATTCAGCAGGGCAAGGATTTCGGATTTGTTCTTTACTGTGTTCTCTGTCGTTCGACCCGGCTCGCTAAACCATTATTCCCTTTGCTCATAGTTAATCTCGATCCACTTCCGGTATTCCCCGCTTTGCACTGACTTCACCCAGTCCAGATTATCCAGATACCATGTCACCGTAGCCTCCAGTGCTTCCTCGAAACCATGTGCGGGGCTCCAGCCCAACTCTTGTTTGATCTTGGTGGCATCAATGGCGTAGCGGCGGTCGTGTCCTGGTCGATCGGTTACAAAGCGAATGAGTCGCCGGCTCGATTTCTTGCCAGATCGGTTCAAGCGAGCGTCAAGCAGGTCACAGAGCAGGTGGACGATTTCAATGTTTTGTCTTTCCGCTCCTCCACCTATGTTGTAGGTTTCGCCAACCCTTCCCGCCTGGAGGACCCTGAGCAAACCGTCGCAGTGGTCCATGACATAGAGCCAATCGCGAACATTCTTGCCGTCTCCGTAAACAGGCAGAGGTTTTTTCTGGACAATATTCCAAATCATCAGGGGAATGAGCTTTTCGGGGAACTGATAAGGGCCGTAATTATTCGAGCAGTTGGTAATGAGGATGGGAAGGCCGTAGGTGCGAAAGTAGGCCCTGACAAAGTGGTCGGAGGCGGCCTTGGAGGCCGAATAGGGGCTGGAAGGGTCGTAGGGTGTTGTTTCCGTAAAGGAGCCCTCCGGCCCGAGGCTACCGTAGACTTCGTCGGTGGATATGTGCAGGAACCGAAAACTGTCCGGCCTGCCGTTCTCCTCCCAGTGTCTCAGGCTCGCATCCAGGAGACGAAAGGTACCCTCGACGTTTGTCGCCACAAAAGCTTCAGGTCCCAGAATGGAGCGGTCCACATGGGATTCTGCCGCAAAGTGTACGACGGTGTCGAAGCTCTCCTCGGCAAAGAGCCGATCCAGCAAGGCCGGGTCCGTTACATCTCCATGAATGAAACGATGCCTTTTCGCTAGGCCGGGAACAAGGTCTTGGAAATTCGCGAGATTACCGGCGTAGGTTAACGCATCCAGATTGACAACGCGCCAGCTCTTTCGCACAGTAAGGGTGTGGCGGATGAAGTTGGTCCCGATAAAACCTGCACCGCCAGTCACCAGGAGAGTTCTCGCACTCATGCTATTGCTCGCTTCGGTGGATTGGGTAACTTACTCCTCATAACAATCAGATGATACTGTATTGTTCATGGCAATCTTGTAGAATTTGAACTTCGAAATCAATGCATGTGATGTGCCAGAAGGAGCATAATGGAGCTTTACAACAGTAACTATCTCTTGACGGGTTTTTGCCGAAACGGAATATATTCCTTATGCGGCCAGTAGTTCGCCCTAAAGTGCACAACGATGACAAAGGAAATTTTCACCATTATAGTAAATTCTTTGTGTTCGTCGTGGTCTTTGTGTCTTTTCTCAGTTGTCGCGAAACTGATCACGGTTGGTTTTGAGCAACAGCCTGGAGATCTGTAACACCGTCAGCGAAAGTATGGTACACTCACTTGCCGAAATCAAGTGATCAGTTTCCTCTTATCCCTGAGACGGTGGGAGTGATGCGTGCAAGGGCTTACGGAGACAATACAGTATTGTTGATGTCGACCGACAACGGGGGCCAAACGAGGAGTTCCCCCCAAAATGGATGGTTGAAGTTTGTGAACTGAGGTCTCGTATTGGTTTATGCTGATTGGCACATGAGAATGCTTTTCTGGTGTCTCTTCTGTCGTTCCAAGGCTCACGGTCTG
>CAYFXH010000033.1:0-33589 GCA_964346905.1 uncultured Desulfobacteraceae bacterium
CCGCAGCTGTGGGTGGGGGAGCCCCTGGTCCCGTTCCCCAGGAACGGGAAACAGGGAGGGGGCGCCTTCCCCCGCACACGGCTGCGCTTGAAGTGACCAGGCCGAAGCCTCGGAACAACAGAAGAGACACCAGAAAAGCATTCTCATTTGCATATCACCATAAACTGATACGAGAGCTCAGTTCACAAACATCAACCATCCATTTTGGGGGAAAGTCCTGCTTCATTAACAGCTGGCAGCTATAACGTGGCAAGAAATTTCACTATGGCAGTATTGACCTTTCCCGGCCTCTCAACCATGACCATGTGACCCGCACCTTCGATGATGCTCAAAGTTGCCTGCTGGAGGTGATCGGCAAGGTACTTTGAGTATTTGGGCGGAGTCATAATGTCCTCACTCCCGCAGACTACGAGGGCAGGCTGTTTGATATTGCCGATCTGGCCCAGTCGATCGAATGCGTCGCAACCTCTGAAGTCACCCAGCATGACTTCCGGCTGTTCTTGCAGAAGTTGTTCCAAGCCCCATTTCAGCAGTTTATCGGAGCTTTTTGGTCCATAGCACCACCGCACCAACTGCGCTGCCGCGGCCTTAAAATCGGTTTCCAGCCCTAGGAAGATTTCCGAACTCACCCGAAGCCGAGCCCCGCTACCAACAAGCACCAAGCATTCCAACTCATCCGGGTATCCGATAGCAGTCTCTAGGGCCACTGCGCCGCCCATGGAATGCCCGGCAACAACCACTCCTGATACGTGTAAACTTTGGATGAATCGCACGAGCCAGTGGCTATATTCGGCGATAGTTCTGCAGCCTCTACCCGGGCTCTGACCGTGACCGGGCAGATCCAGGCAGATGGTGTTTATACCCCGGTCGAGACCACGGCGTTGGCCCTGCCAGACCGTTGCATTTCCTCCGGCTCCATGGACAAAAATGATGGTACGGCGTTGAGGAACGAGACCGCTGACTCCCGTTAGATAGTGGATTGTTCTTCCATCAACCTCAACAGTCGGCACTGGGTATTCCTCATGTGTTGCTGGGCCCCCACCATTAAACTCGCAAAGCGCATAGCGCATGGTGCAGAGCGTGGAGATGAAAAACGCTATGCGCTATACGCTTTGCGCTTTGCAGCAAACTCTAATCGGTTTATCTGTGGCGTCCCGCAGTTTCCTCCCAGGTAAAAGTTTACGACTCCTTCTCCTTCCCAAGCTTACGCAACTCCTCAGCGCGCAGCTCCTTGCGCAGTACCTTACCAACCATGGTTTTGGGCAGCTCGTCGCGAAACTCCACCAGACGGGGAACCTTGTAGCTAGCAAGTTTTTCCTTGCAGTGGGTAATGACCTCCTCTTCGGTCATGGTTTCTCCGGGTTTGACCACCACGAAAACCTTGACGGTCTCACCCCGGTACTCATCCGGAACACCAATGGTCACTGCATCGGCAATCTTGGGATGTTCGTAGAGGACTTCATCAATGTCCCGCGGGTAGATGTTGTAACCACTGGCAATGATCATGTCCTTCTTGCGATCCACAATAAAGACAAAGCCATCCTCATCCATGTGGGCAATGTCTCCAGTATGAAGCCAGCCATCTTTAATGGTCTCGGCAGTTTCTTCTGGCATATTCCAGTAGCCCTTCATGACCTGTGGCCCTTTGATTACCAACTCCCCTGGCTGTCCCACCTGCTGTTCCTTTGTGCCGGTCTCAAGGTCCATGATCCGGGCGTCTGTGGAGGGGATGGCAATACCGATACTGCCCGCCTTCCGTTTACTTTGCACTGGATTCACGTGGGTTACCGGCGATGACTCGGTGAGGCCGTAGCCCTCAAGGATTACGCTGCCGGTGAGTTCCTCGAAACGGTTCATGATCTCCACCGGCAAGGGAGCGGACCCGCTCACAACGTAGTTGATGGAAGAGATTTCGTATTTGGAAATCTCGGGGTAATTGACCATGGCAGTGAGGATGGTTGGGAACAGAATCGCAATGGTCGGTCGGCTCTTGGTGACGGTCTTGAGAAAATCTTTGATTTCGAAACGAGGCACCAGGATCATGGTGGAGGCAAGGCAAATAGGCCAGTTCATAACCGCGGTCATTCCAAGGACATGGAATATGGGAACCACACAAAGGAAACGCTCCTGTCCAAATCTTATCCCCTGTAGCCAACTGGTAATCTGATCCACGTTGGCTGCGAGATTCCTGTGGGTGAGCATCACCCCCTTGGCCACACCGGTGGTTCCACCGGTGTACTGGAGCAGGGCCAGCTCATCCATTTCGATTTCTGGTCGTGGAGGATTGCCCGAACTGTCAACCACCAATTTTTTAAATTGATGAATCGATCCCCCATACGGCACCTTCATGTTGAGCTTCTGCTTCTTAGCCTTTAGGGGATAGAGTAAATTCAGGGGAAACGGAAGGTAATCCCTGATGCTGGTGATGACGAGTTGCTCCACCGGGGTCTCTTTCCAAACCTTGTCTATTCTTGGGAATAGGTGATCCAGCCCCACCAGCACCTTGACCCCGGCGTCGTTGAACTGATGGGTCATCTCCCGCTCCACATACATGGGATTGGTCATTACCGCCACACCCCCAATGCAGAGGGTGGCGTAGTAGGCTATGATAGTCTGAGGACAATTGGGCAGCATAATGGCGACCCGGTCGCCGGGCTTGACTCCCAGCTGACTGAGGGAGGCTGCGAACCGGCTTACCTGGTCGGCCAATTGCTGATAGCTGAGACGCGCCCCGACAAACTCGGTAGCCACCACCTGAGGGAACTCGCGGGCCGATTTTTCCAGACGGGCGGGCAGTGGCTCTTGGGGGGGATCAATCTCGTGAGAAACGCCTTTATCATAAAACTTATACCAGCTTTTCTCCATGGCTACACCTCCCTCTTATTCCGCACCGAAGAGAACGCGAAGGTCGAGAAAAAATCGAAACCAAGCGTTCAACGGCTAACGATTAGCCTTCTGAACGTAGAAATACAACAAGATAGATGCTTATAGTCTTGAAAAAGAATTTCTTAGACTGGCCAGATCGCAATCGGAGGCTGCTTCCGCCGACTGCAGAAGTCACCTCTTTTTTTGACTGGTAACAATTACAAGCTACCACATATTGAGATGAGACGTCGAGAGATTACTTGAAGTTTAAAGACAAGTCGATGAACAACGTCAACCCTAATCTTTCTTTGAGGTGACTGCCTGAGCCAGCAGTTCGGCTATGTCAGAGACCTTGACCTTTTCTTCCAGGTCGCGGGCCTTCAGCCCATCCTCGAACATGGTGGTGCAGAAGGGACAGCATACCCCTATGATATCTGGCTCCAACGCCAGGGCCTGCTCAGTGCGGGCATCGTTGATCTTCTGGTTTCCGAGAGTTTCTTCCATCCACATCCTGCCGCCGCCTGCGCCGCAGCAAAAGGATTTGTTGCGGCTTCGATCCATTTCAGAGAAGCGTAGCCCTGAGATAGACCTCACCAGGGCTCGCGGTTGTTCGTAAATATCATTGTAGCGGCCCAGGTAACAGGAATCGTGAAAAACGAGTTTTTTGTTCAGGCCGAGCTTTGGTTGCAATCGCCCCTCTTGCAGCAACTGAGCAAGAAACTCGCTGTGGTGATAAACCTCCCAGTTACCGCCCAATTGAGGATACTCGTTCTTAAAGCAGTTATACCCGTGCGGGCAGGTGGTTATGATTTTCTGAACCCCGTAGCCATTTATGGTTTCAACGAGCTCTGCGGCCATGCTCTGGAATAGATACTCGTTGCCAATTCTCCGTGCCGTCTCCCCGCAGCACTTTTCCTCCGTACCGAGGATGCCGAAGCTCACTCCCGCCACATTCAGGAGTGTTACCATTGCGGAACTGATCTTTTTGGCCCGCTCGTCGAAACTGCCAGCACACCCGAGATAAAAGAGATATTCAACCTGGGAATCCTCAGCGAGAGTCTTCACTGGCAGCTCTTTGGCCCAATCTCCGCGGGTAGTAAAACCGAGACCCCAAGGATTGGAGTTGGTTTCCCAGTTGCGCATTACGCTCTGCACCTCGTTGGCAAAATTGCTCTCCATGAGCACCAGATAACGACGCATATCAACGTATTTGTCGATGTGCTCGATGAACACTGGGCAGTGTTCCATGCAATTGCCGCAGGTGGTGCAGGACCAGAGTTCATCGTGCTGGCAGATATCTCCTATCAGGTCTTTCGCAAGCTCACCCTCAGGATTGCCCGCTGCTGCCCCTCCCCGGGCTAATACCAGTTTCCCCTTCTTTTGCAGGTGTTCCTTGAGGTGGTGGATGGTCAACTTGGGACTCAAGGGCTTACCGGTAAGGGTTGCCGGGCAGTTCTCGGAGCAGCGGCCACATTCTGTGCAAGCATAGAGGTCCAAAAGCTGCTTCCAGGTGAATTCCTCTATTCTTGAAACCCCGTACGTCTCAGCTGCCTCGTCCTCAAGATCCATCTTGGTGAGCTCGCCAATTGAGTTAAACCGCCGGAAAAATATGTTGGGAATAGCGCCAAGCAGATGCAGATGTTTGGAGAAAGGGATATAGATGAGGAATCCCAGGATCACCAAGGTATGCGACCACCAAAAAAAGCTATACAAGCCTAGCAAGTTGTCATGTGCAACTCGGCGAAAAAGGCTGGAGAGTGCCACCGAGATGAAGGCTAAGCTGGGGAAGTATCGACTTGGATCCTCCTGAGACAGAAGATATTCCACCGCCCGCGCCCCGAAGAGCAGCACAATCAAGAGAAGGATCAAACCAATGATGATACACGCATCCTGATTCACTGCCCGTTGATCTTCGTAACTGAGGCGCTCGGGTTTGACCACAAACCGCCGGTATATTGCCACACACAGAGCAACCACCACCGCAGCGCAAAACAAATCCTGCAGTAGATACAACACGCCGGTAAACCCTTTACCCAGGAACTTCCAGTAGGCAAAACCGTGGTAAATGCCAACTCCGAATGTCTCTATGCTGCCGATGGTGATGATGATAAAACCCCAGAAGATGCAAAAATGACCCCAACCGGCAGGCTCACGCAATACCCGACGCTGGCCTAGCACGAATGTCACCACACCCTTGATCCGTTCCCTGGTCTGGTCAAATCGGTCCTCGGGCTGCCCTAACCTAAGGATTTTGTAAAGCTTGTAGACCGTAAGCAAGAAGAACCCGTTGGCAGCGACAAAGATGAACATGAATAGCATGTTGGCGGGAAAGTTACCCGGTTGCATGGCATCAGCCTCCGGCTTTGAGCTTAACAAGTAGACTTCAGCGTCTTTACCTCTTCGATGAAGGCCGGAACAAACTGGAAAAGGTCTTCCACCACGCCGTAATCTGCTTTACTAAAGATGGGTGCCTCAGGATCCTTGTTTACCGCCACAATATATTTGCTCGAGCCCATACCGGCAAGGTGCTGAATTGCTCCCGAGATGCCGCAGGCGATATAGAGAGTCGGGGTTACCACCTTACCGGTTTGTCCCACCTGATCGGCGTGTGGACGCCAGCCTGAGTCCACAGCCGACCGTGAGGCACCTACCGTACCCCCGAGAAGTGCAGCCAACTCCTCAAGCATGGCAAAGTTCTCCGGACCCTTCATGCCCCGGCCGCCGGAAACAATAACCTCCGCTTCGGTTAGGTCAAGCTTGCCGCCGGTATCCTTTTCGATATTCAACACCCTGGTGAGATCTCCCTGAGGCAGCTTTACTTCTGCTTTTTCAACTTCAGCCTTCTTGGAGGTGTCCGGTGCAAGACAATCCATCACATTTGGGCGACAAGAAGCCATCTGGGGCCATACGCCCTCCGACCACCCGTACCAAGCAAATGCCTTTCCAGCAAACATCGGCCTCTTGGCTTTGAGGGCACCCCCCTCGATCCTCAGGTCGACGCAGTCCGTGGCCAATCCTGTCTCCAGTCGGGCTGCAAGCCTGGCACTCAGATCCTTACCGTCCACCGAGGCCGCCGTCAGTACCACCTTGGGCTTGAGATTTTCAAGTATTTCGGCCGCTACTGGTACGTAGGTCTCAGCTCGATAATCCCGCAATGGGGGGGCATCCACCACGTATACCGTTTCCACCCCATAGTTGCCCAGATCAGCAGCCGTTTCCTCAATGCCCTCTCCCAAGGCAACGGCCATAAGTGGTTCACCCAGTTCGTCCGCGAGCCTTCTACCCTCGCTGGCAATTTCAAACGAAACGCGGCGAAACGAACCATCCCGAGACTCTGTAATTACGCAGACTCCCTGTGCCATCTTTTTGCTCCCTTATATTATGTGTTCGCCTAACAATATCTCCACAGATTTTATTAGTTTCTAAGCATTTGCTAAGGGCGCTGAAATCCGAAATCCTAATATCGAAATCCGAAACAAATCCGAAATTCAAACATCAAATGTTCAAAACTTTGAAGTCGTTAAGCTCTTAATGTGACACTCGTACACCCTAGTCCATGAACTATTCACTTGTTTTGAATTTCGTGCTTTGGTCATTTGAATTTGTTTAGTGCTTCGTGCTTCGGATTTAGGATTTCCTCAGCTTAGACAACGCTCACTTAGTTTTTGATGAAGTGTACTTCGTGAATAATGGCGACTGCCGAGATCTAGATGACTTTGGCTTCCTCGTGGAGAAGCCGGGTCAACTCTTTCGCTTTCTCATCTGGGTCTCCCTCGAGGATCCGGCCCGCCTGCCGCTCCTGTGGCACCTCCATGGAAGTCACCCTAACTTTGGCCCCCTGAGCTCCCACCTCGTCTGCTGACAGACCCAGATCAGCGAGTGTCTTAACTTCGAGCGGCTTCTTTTTGGCTTTCATGATTCCGGGTAGCGAGGCATACCTGGGATTCCACACTGCATGGGCACCGCCAAAGGTGACCAGCGCCGGCAATGTCGCCTCCTGAGTAACCTTGGCGCCCTCCACAGGCCGTTGGATTTTCACTTTTCCATCGGCGACCTCGACTGAAACGGCCAGGCCCAAATGGGGAATCCCCGCGAGCTCGGCCACCATGATACCCACCTGGTTCTCGTCATCATCCACCGCCCGATGACCGCAAAAAACCATATCGAAGCTCAAGTCTTTCAGCGCCGCAACCAGAACCTTCGCCTTGCCGAGGGCGTCACTTCCCTCCGTTGCCGGGTCATCTACCAGCACCCCCTCGTCTGCTCCCATGGCCAAGGCAGTGCGAACGGACTCCACCGCTCGCTCCGGGCCCATGCTTAGAATGGTCACGGTGGCCCCTAAGCTTTCCTGCAGACGAAGTGCTGCTTCCACGGCATACTCATCATACGGATTCATGATCCATTTGATGTCGCTGGTGTCTATGGATTTTCCCGCAGAATCAATCTTGATCTTTGTCTCGGTGTCCGGCACCTGTTTGAGCAAGACTACTACGTTCACCTTACTTCTCCTTTCTTTGCATCTGATTTCAGCCTACTGATCGTATTGAGTACCATCGAACGCTCCAGAACCCCTTCCCTCGGATGGAGGCTCTGCAATGTACATACCAGAAATACTGTTCCCACATCACACATCACACATCACACATCACACTCTAGTACGCTCACCACTCTGCCAGCATGCTTACGAAGCCCTCTGCCAGCTCATCAATGCTCCGCTCGGGCCCCTGCAGCAGACCCTGGACGGCAATTCCCTGTACTGCCCCAATAAGGGCCATGGCAGCTGCCCGCGAGTCGGTTACCCTGGGATGATTTTGCAGAATGCGGGAGAAAGCATCCACAAAATCTTCGTACACCACTTTGAGGTGCTTTTCCATGGGATGGTTACTGCCGGCGAATTCGGTGGCAAGGGCTGCCAGGCAGATTGTGGCCTCTGGTTGCCTTCGGAAATGCTCGCACATAATATCTACCACTCCCTCGGCCAACGCCAACGAGCCCTCTTCTGCTTGGTTTAGGTGATCTGAATAAATGCTGATGCCCCGTGCCAGCCAATCCACCACCGCCTCAAGCAACGCTTCTTTCGAGGAAAAGTGGTGGAAGACAGCTCCAGAGGTGAGGGCAACTGCTTGGGCTATATCTGTGATCGTGGTCTTATGGTATCCTTGGCGCGCGAACAGTTCAGCAGCGGCCATAAGTATCTTCTTGTAGGTGGCTCGTGCTTGCGCTTCCTTTTTGTTGTACCGTTCTTGGTGCATGACTATTACATAGCACATAGTATGTAATATGTCTATCCAAATATTCTCCTTGGCAATGGACGATTGCAATGAGCCCTCTTCCGCCAAAAAAATCGCGGCTCGCCTACGCTCCCACGTCCGGCTCGATGAGATGAAAAGCCGCTTCCACAACAAGAAACCTACGAGCAGTGCTGTCCCCCGGAACCGAAAAACTTTGCACTTTTTTGCACATTGTTATAGTATAATATTTCTCAACAGGTAAGCAGTCTTTAGACCCAATTAACTGGCGGTGGTCGCCTCGGTGGTTTTTCCAGCACCGCTGGCTCACCATAATTGTTTGGGGTATTTTATAATTTGAGACTGTTCAATATCTTTTTAGACAGATAAATCAAATAGTTATAGCAACATGTTTTGGATAGTTAGCCCCAAAGAAATTCTCAATGAATATCTCTTCATGCCCTAGATTCCCGCTTTCGCGGGAATGACGAGAGTCTGTTATCGCCCGTCATCCCCGCGTAGGCGGGGATCCAGGCAGGTCAAAGCTTTAAGGCATTCAAAAACGAAATTATTGAACAGTCTCAATTTTTGCAAGTACCAAGAGCGTATCCGCACAAATCCAACCTTCCACAGTTTTTCATTATCGCTTGATTTTTAGGAAAGGAGGCTCACTATGAAGGGGTCGCTGCCAGAGAACGTGAGTATCACCATGGTCGTTGACAATTATCTGGACGTCTTTGAACCTTCCACCCCTCTGGTTGAACGTGCTGCGATTGGCAAGCTGAAAAAGCCTCTCTTGGCCGGCCATGGTCTTTCTTTTCTCGTGGACATTAGCCAGGGGGGGAATAATTTTTGCCTACTTATGGATGCAGGTAATGCCTTCGAATCTTTTAAACACAACATGGAAGCTTTGGGGAGAGGTCCCACCGAGGTGGACGCTTTCTTCCTTAGCCATGGCCATCCCGACCACTATGGGGGTCTGTTGGGATTCCTCTACTGGCGCGGTGCCCCTCTGCCACTGTACACCCATCCCGATGTGTTCTGGCCAAAATATCTTATGACTCCCCGGGGTAAGGTGGGCCCGTGGAAACTGGAGCGGGATACACTTGAGAAGGCTGGGGCTCAGCTCCATTGCACCACAGAGCTTCAGCAACTGCGAGAGGGTGTGTATCTCACCGGCGAGATTCCCCGCCGCACTGATTTCGAGGGTCCCATGCCCGGTGCTAAGATAATAAAAGAGGGACAGGACATGGACGACCCCCTGGTGGATGAGCAGGCTCTGGTGGTAAATCTAGGAGAAAAGGGGTTGGTGATCGTCTCCACCTGTTCACATCCTGGCATCGTGAACACCATCCAACATGCCCAAGAGATTACTGGAAACTCCCGTATACATGCTGTGATAGGTGGTTTGCACCTGGCCCAGGTGAGCAAGGAAGTCCTGGCCCAGACGGTTTCCGGGATTCAGGATTCTGGGGCCGAGCTTGTACTCACTGGCCATTGTACCGGTTTCCGGCCCAACTGCCTGATGAATCAGGAATTGGGCAGCACCTTCGCCGTCAGCTGCGTGGGCTCCACGGCCACCTTAGCGGCCTAAGCCACTGAGGTGGCAGGCAGAAGGGACAAGGCGTAGGGCACACGGCAACCCACTGGCTGATATTTTCCATTGCAATGCATTACTGTATTACTGCTTGCTGCCCGCTGCCGGCTCTATGCATGCAAGAACGCTATTCGTATCGTGTTGAGCTAGGGTAGCCTTATGACGACTGTTAGCCTACCTCCCATAGACACGCCCGCTATACTCATTGACCTCGATGTTGTCGCGCGCAATCTGAGCTGGATGCAGAAAAAGGCAGACGGCTACGGGGTCGCCCTTCGCCCTCATATGAAAACCCATAAGATACCGGAACTGGCGCTCATGCAGATACGTCTGGGCGCATGCGGCATTACCGCTGCCAAGATTTCCGAAGCTGAGGTCATGGCTGCAGCGGGTATCAATGAGATTTTTATAGCCAATCAGGTGGTGACTGAAGGAAAACTGCAGAGACTGGTCGCCCTTTCCAGAAAAGCACAGGTAGCTGTCGGTCTGGACAGCATGGCAGCGGCCCGTAACCTCTCAGATATATTCGCTTCCGCGGGGCTGAGTATTGATTACCTTATCGAGATTGATAGTGGTCTCCATCGATGCGGTGTTCCATCGGGAACCGCTGCCTTGGAGCTGTTCCAGGCAGTGGATGCTCTCCCGGCCTTGAGGTTCAAGGGTATTTTCACTCATGCGGGTCAGGTATACGGTGCCGGCTCCCTCACGGAGGTGACAGAGGTGAGCCGCCGGGAAAGCATGATAATGGCCGAGACGGCTAACGTATTTCAAGATCTGGGACTCCCGGTTGAGATCGTATCGGTGGGGTCCACTCCAACCATGAAAGTCTGGCAGGGCCATGAAGCAGTCAATGAGATCAGACCGGGAAACTACATTTTCAATGATGCCATGCAGGTTGCTCTAGGCGTGGCGAAACCGGAAGACTGTGGCCTGGCCGTACTGGCCACGGTCATTAGCCGGCCTGCAGAACAGCGGGCGGTGATCGACGCTGGAAGCAAGGTCTTCGCTCTGGATAAAGGGGTGCACGGCAAAGAGATGTTGCCAGGCTTTGGGGTGCTGCTCAACACACGTGGTGTATTGGAAAGACTCTCAGAAGAACACGGTGTTATCGCTCTTGAGCCTCATGAAGACCTCAGCATCGGCGAGACCATCAGGATCATTCCCAACCATGCTTGCACGGTTGTAAACCTTTTCGACCGGGCCTATGGTATGAGATCAGGCAAGGTGGTGGAGGAATTTACCATTGCCGCCCGGGGCAAAAGCCAGTAGGCAGGAGGATCCAGCTGGCAGATATTTTCAATCCTATTTAACCACGTTGCTGCTGCCCGCCGCCCCCTTGCTTGTACATTCGCAATTCGCAATCCGCAATCCACAATCCAAAATCCGAAATCCACAATCCGAAATCCCCCCCTGCCCGCTATAATATAGTGCCTTGCGCCCTGAACCCTATGCCCTTTTTTTATTCCGTCGTGCGGAATGGCAACAATATCTTCTCACCTGCCCTTACCTCTCTGCTGCCAAATTCCACCTTCCGGACGACTCTACCGTAACTGTCTAAACACTCTGCCCAGAGTTGATAGCTACCGGGTGGTAAGCTGAGCTTGCTCACACGGATTTCCGCCGGTAAGGTGCGCCAGGAGCGCAAGTCCGCCTGCTCAGTGGCAAAAATGAGCGCATCGCCCGTTATTATGGTGAGCAGACCCGCCCAGCCACCATGTTCTTTATTCATTTTTCTTGCCGCTTCTCTTACTGCCAGGTATTTGGCGGCAACCCGGGCCAGTGTTTTGGCGTAGACACGCACTTTGCGATTTTCAAGATTTTCCACAGCGATTTTGCCGATGGGTTCAGCCAGACTAGAACCGGCCACAAAGTGCTCAGAATCAGAATCGCTGCGGGCATGAAACAGCGAATCACCGATTTTCATTGGAATTTCTTGATAACGAGGGAATGCCACTTTGACCACTTGACCACCAGGTACTGGAAAAACGATAACGCCCTCCTCTTTTACCGGGGTTCTCCCATTGAGGTGAAGCACATAGACCTCCCCGTTCTGTTGCCGCTCTGCGAGTGAGACAACTCGCTGAGATGGAAAGCGATAGCGTAATTTCTGTAATTCTTCGTTGCCCATGAACGCTGCGAGAGAGAGGAGATTTTCAACCAATACCCCGGGAATCTCCACTCCGTAACGTTGGTACTCTGTCTCGTAGCCTTGCAGGGCCATACTATACGATATGTATGCGTCGTTTAGGTCAGCGCTGGTTCCCCCCATTTCATAGAGGATCCCCATGAGTAGCCGAGCGAAGGGATCTTCCTGATAGGCATTTTTTTTGTCTTCACTGTATTGCAGATTGATTGCCGTCAGTTTGCTGTCTATTTTGCGGGCCTCCACCAGGGCATCCTCGATCTGCGACAGGTTTGCATATGAGAGCGCAAGAAAGAGGTTGACCATAACGGACTCGAAATCCTCGCCCCGGTATGGCGCGGTGTTATCGTTTATAAGGAAGGTGGTGGCCTCTCGGCTGAGGGAGATGGTGTAGAGTTCATACATAATTCGTTCGGCTTCGGTGAAGGAGACAATGGCATCCTGGTACTCTCCAATGGCGAAATCGAACATTCCCCTGTCCAGGAAATACAGTAGCTGATTTCGATCACCGTAGTCTTCCGCGTGTTCTTCTACATATTCCCGGGCCAGGGTAAACTCGCCTTGAGCGTTCATAGTGTCAACTTTTGCATAAATAGCGCGTGGTCCTCCACAACCTAGGAGGGCAGCCAGGAGAAGACCCGTCACTGCAACAGCTGGCAGAAGCGCTAGCCCGCGGTTTAAGCATTGGTAGATCTTGAGGGTGGGTTCTTTTGACTTGGACTCAGGCATGCTTACTGAATGGAGGTTAGTTGGTTGGTCGAATATCTCGTCCGCACGTGGAGACCTGGCAGCTGGAACTACTCACCTTTCATTAATCATTTTTCTTCGCAGTCATTTACCAGCTGGCTAAAACCGCTAACTGGCAAAACAACCCAATACCATAGGAGATAACCGGAGTCTTCTTTTACCAGGTAAAACGACTACGTTTGACCAGTTTCTTGATCTCTTTCTGGCCAATCCACGCCTTCAGATTCGTTTCCAGCTCGATGAGTTCCAGATTCACTTGGTAGAGCATTACATACTTACCCTTGATTTCGTCTTTGACCGCATTGATGGAGCCCTGGAGCATATAGTCGGCTCCCATTTCTCTATACATCGATTTCTGAGTTTCCGGAGCTGTAAACCCCAGTTGCTGGTCAGCCTTTTCTTCCCTCAGTTCCACACGTTCTTCTTTGGAGGCCACAAACTGAACCCGGCCCGAATTTATCAGAGCACGTTCTAGATCCTTAATGAAAACCTGGGTGTTGATGTGCTCGTAGCTCCGATTCTTAACGCTGCCAACTATTACTGTTGGTGCTTTGCCAGGGTTGTTCGCCTGGTGTCGCCCGAGCCACGGCCTGTCAAGGCAGTCCAGAATCATTTCCTCAGCCACCAACCGGGAGTCAGTATCATTCCAGCGACCGCTGAGATCTATGGTCTCTTCCACTTCGGTTCGCTTCACCACAGGTCCAGCGCAAGCGGCAAATACTAACGTTAGGGCCATTATCACCAATTTTTTAGGAAACGAAGATTCAGTCATGGTTCCACCTCCGTGACCATTGCATTCATCTACACGGCTTTTCTGGGCAATAGCTTATCTTTTTTTCGCCTCAAATGCTAGAGAGGAATTCAAGCGAACAATTTGTCATCCACTCCCGGAGCAGGCAAGAGTTCCCAGACAAGAAAAAGCCCAGAATACACTCCGGGCTTGATAAGCGGTGGTAAATGTTTATACGGAGGTGCGCTTCATACTGACAGGTCAGGATCTCCTCCACGAGTCTCCGCCTTTCCTATAAAGCAACACAGACCTGCTGGACCGAGAGCAAACCACTACCGCAACTAGCCCTCTACTGCTACTTAGGAAGTGTGCAGATGATATGCTGTCAGCAAAATCAACAGTTAGTTGGGCTCCTGCTCTTGCTCTGCGCAGGCTTTGCCGGGAGGTGACCTGAATAAAGAGACCGCAAACCATAGCAGCGGAATGGCAAGAATGATGCCCATCACCGGAAAAAACGTTACCCCCAATGCCAGAAAAAAGAATCCGATAAGGAGAATAGCTATGCCGACAAGATCATCTACCACTCTCTCCATGAGACATTCGTTCATGATCATACCCTCGCCTTATTCCAAATAGACGTAACAACCCTACCTTACCCTTTCCTTGGAAAATAACCAGCGAGAGCCAAAAGTCAATATTCAAAACAGGAGACGGTCATGCGATTATGCGTTTCTCATAGAAAGAAACGCATAATCGCATGACCGTCCCCCTTTATATACAGCCAGTGGAACTTGTCAACATCAAACTCTGGACTCAAACGCATAATCGCATGACCGTCCCCTATCTACGTGAGAAACGGTAATGTCTCCCCTTTCCGATAAGCAAGCGCTTGGCAGCTGGCGATGAGATTGTCCTGTTCATCTTTCACCGTGATGTAATAGTTGCCGGTTCTCCGGGTCTTGGCCACCTCTCGGGCCTCTGCCCGGAGTGTGCTTTCTGCGGCTGGAGCCCGATGATAGGTGATGTTCACATTCAGGGCTACCGCCACGGTGCCATGTGAGTTACAGGAAATTTCGAAAGCCTCGTCGATCAGCGTAAATATGGCGCCGCCGTGAGTCATCTGGAAAATGTTTTCCATCTCCCGGGTACACTGCATCTCCACCAGTGCATAACCCTCTCCCACATCGATGAGCTTGAGGCCAAGCTGCTTTGCAAACGGTTCCTTCTCCACTTGCCTTTGCAGTGCGTCTTTGATTTTGGGGTCCATCTTTTCACCTCGCATTGCTAGAGAGGGGACGGTCATGCGATTATGCGTTTCTTCGGCGAGAAACGCATAATCGCATGACCGTCCCCTTTATATACAGCCAGTGGAACTTGTCAACATCAAACTCTGGACTCATGATAAAATGAAAATAATGCTGGCATTTATCAGCCATTTTCTGTTAGAAGTTCACCGAAAAGTCGTGCAGGAGGAAATAGCGGTTTCTGATCCCCCGAGTAGCCGTATGCAGAAACACAATCAGAGGGCTGCTGCCCGTTTCCAAAAGACCATCTCCCGCCTGGTGAGCAAACCGGTCCACCTCACCATTACCGACAATACCTACTCGATGATACACATCAGGTCGGCCAATAGCGGTTACACGGTGCGGCTCCATCACATGTTCCTCGAAGCAGACACAAAGGTTCTCAGTTCGCTGGCGCGCTTTATCAAGAGCCGAAACAGAAAACCACCATCCACGCTGCGAGAGTTCGTTGCAAGCAACACGAACAAAATTAGAAAGGCTCCCCGCAGACCACGGCGAAGGGTATTGCGCCACGTTGGCCGTTATTTCAACCTGAAGGAAGTGTTCGATCAGGTCAATGGTGAGTACTTCGGCAACAAGCTGGACTGTGATATCACCTGGGGAGCCAAAAGGCGGGTACGACAGCAGAATTCCATTAGGCTTGGCAGTTATTCGGAAGCAACCAAAACTATCCGCGTTAATCCCGTTCTGGATAGGAGGTATGTACCTCAATACGTCGTTATGGGCATCATACACCACGAGATGCTACACCATTACCTGGGAGTGGAGTCTTGCAATGGCCGCAAGCTAAGTCATTCGCAAACGTTTCGCCAGCTTGAGGTTCGGTATCGCCACCACCACCGATTGCAGGCGTGGAAGAAAAAGCATTTGCATCGGCTCCTCGGCAGATAGCTTTTGGCCGACCCCAAAGGTTTATCAGGCACATAAGGAGCAACTATCTCATAGGGCCAGGGGCAATAACCAGCAGGCAGTAATGGTAAATGGTAAGCAGCTGAACTGCATCCGCCATGCGGCCTACCGTGCACCATTTACGAGACGCCATGCGGTTAGCGCTCTGCCTAGCTATAGAAAGGAGTAAAACCATGAGCGGCAAAGAGAATCCTCTAGACGTTGCCGTCCAGCAGCTTGATCTGGTTGCTGATCGCATCAACCTTGATCCTGCAATCCACAAGCGGCTACGCAAGCCAGCAAGATGTTATATCGTCTCCGTTCCCATTCGGATGGATGACGACAGCGTGGAGGTCTTTGAGGGCTACCGTGTGCATCACAACACCTCCCGTGGCCCGGCCAAAGGGGGAATTCGCTACCATCCTGATGTCACTTTGGAGGAAACCATCGCCCTCTCCATGTGGATGACCTGGAAAGCCGCTGTGGTAAACATCCCATACGGCGGAGCGAAGGGAGCGGTTGCCTGCAACCCAAAGGTGATGTCGAGGGGAGAGCTGCAACGTTTGACCCGCCGCTATACCTCTGAGCTCATCAATGTGTTCGGTCCCCAGACTGACATTCCGGCACCGGATGTTTACACCAACCCCCAGATCATGTCCTGGATAATGGACACCTACAGCATGTCTGTGGGGTATGCCGAACCCGGAGTGGTTACCGGTAAACCAATAGCAGTGGGGGGCTCCCTGGGCAGAAATGAGGCCACCAGCCGCGGCTGTGTTTTTGCCATCTACTCGTTGCTTCGCCGGTTGAATCGCTCGCTGGATCAACAAACGGTCGCGGTACAAGGGTACGGCAATGTCGGCTACCATGCTGCTCAAATCCTTCACGACGATGGAGCTAAGATCATTGCAGCCAGCGACAGTAAAGGGGGGGTTTACAATCCCAAAGGGTTAGACCCTCGAGCTCTTGCAGCCCACAAACAAGAAAGCGGTTCGGTAAAGGGATACCCAGGTGCTGACAACATCACTAACGAAGAGTTACTGACGCTCGACTGCACGGTCTTGATCCCGGCAGCCATGGAGAATCAGATTACCGGAGGCAACGCCGACAATATCAGGGCGGATATTATTGCCGAGGGTGCCAATGGCCCAACAACTCCGGCCGCGGATAGTATTCTCTTTGAGCGGGGTAAATACCACCTGCCTGATATCCTTGCCAATGCCGGCGGGGTGACGGTTTCTTACTTTGAGTGGGTACAAGGTTTGGAACGTTACTTCTGGACCGAGGAAGAGGTGAACTCCAAGCTCAAGGGAATCATGGATAGCGCTTTTGACAGCGTCTGGGATCTTGCCCAGCAAGAGAAGATTAACATGCGCAGCGCCTCATACATACTCGCGGTTAAGCGGGTAACTGAAGCCATGTTGCTGCGCGGCTTGCATCCATAATGCGCTGAGCGTCAAGCGCTCAGCGCAAGGCAAAAGGCTGAAGGTGTAAGGAACGACGTTCACGTTGCAGGATACGAGAGATACGGTTGAGCAAAAGATTACTGCTCACCCTGTACCCCGCGCAAACCGGTATGGGGTGAACGGGGTGAGTGAGCTGTGAAACACATTGACAGTACCGGAGGTGTGTGTTAGGAGGGAGTGCCACTGGTGAGCTCCGACAATGTGCCAGCCGCAGGTGTGTACCTGGCGGGTGAAGTGCACTTTTCATTATGAAGAAAAGTACACCCGGGGCCGGGCGACGTGCCGGAGCCTACAGTCTCAATGAAGCTGAGGTCGTGTCAGGCAACAACTCCATCACGGCTTAACTCGCTTGAAAACTCTACAGCTGGCCACAAGTCTCCATTCCTTCTCGTAGCTCGATTCTACACCCAACTGAAAGGAGATCCACATGTTGGTGGTTATGAGCAGTTATGCCACCGAAGAAGAAATTGCTCAAGTCGTGGCCGCCATCGAACGACACGGTTACGTTGCCCGAGAAATAAAAGGTGGTGAGCGTAGCGCCATAGGAATCCTTCAGAACCGAGGACCAGTTGATCCCGCCCCATTTCTGCTCTTGCCCGGGGTGAAGGAGACCATACCGGTTTCTAAACCTTACAAGCTAGTGAGTCGAGAGTTCGAACTAACCGACACTATTGTCCAGGTGGGGGATGTGGCAATCGGCGGCGAGCATTTTGTGCTCATCGCCGGTCCTTGCGCAGTGGAGAGTGAGACCCAAGCTCTTACTATTGGCCGCGCGGTTCAGGCCCAAGGCGCACGCATCTTTCGCGGCGGTGCCTACAAGCCTCGCACTTCGCCATACAGTTTTCAGGGCATGGGAGAGGAGGGCTTGAAAATTCTCGCCAAGGTGCGAGATGAGACGGGGTTGTTCATTGTCACCGAGGCATTGGACCACGAACAATGCGATCTGGTAGAAGAATATGCTGATATCATCCAAATCGGCGCCCGCAATATGCAAAATTTTTCGTTGCTGAATCGAGCCGGCAAGGCCCGAAAGCCGGTTCTTCTCAAGCGCGGGATGGCTGCAACCATACAGGAATGGCTCATGGCCGCGGAATACATTATGTCCAAGGGCAATCCCAGTGTGATTCTTTGTGAACGCGGCGTTCGCACCTTTGCCGACCATTCTCGGAACACCCTCGACTTGAGTGCTATCCCGGTGGTTAAAAAAGAAAGTCACCTCCCCATCATCGTCGATCCAAGCCATGCCTGTGGCCGCCGGGACCAGGTGATCCCCATGAGTCGGGCTTCTGTGGCTGCTGGCGCCCACGGTCTGATGGTGGAAGTACACCACGAACCAGAAAAAGCCCTGAGCGATGGCCAGCAAGCGCTTTTCCCCAACCAATTTTTTGAGATGGTCAATGAAATTCTCCCCATCTTGACCGAGGAGCAGCGGACAAAATTAGACCAGGACCGCAGCCCTTGACTAGCTGGCAGCGAGGTACAGTTCTCATTTCCCATTTTTCATCTCGCATTTCTCATTGGATATTGGAGATCGAGGTTAAACCGGCAAGTCACATGAATGAGAAATGATACATGCGTAATGACTTGCTGCCTGCTTGTAAACGCGCTAGTCTGCGAGTGAACCATGCAACGTATTCATTTGGCGTTGGCAGGGAGAACGGATCGCTCATACGACGTCCTGATAGGTCGGGGTATCCTTGGCAATCTTCCCGCTGAGATCCAGAGGCTGGGAAGCTTCTCTTCCTCTGCCTTGATAACCGACGAGGTGGTAAAACCTCTGGTGGCGGAACCGCTGCAAGCCAAGCTGAGATCGCACAACATCAATACAGCATTGTTTGCCTTACCTGCGGGCGAGGCTGCCAAAACCATGGAAACCGTCCTGGACCTTTGTCATCAGTTGGTGAAACATGGCTTTGACCGTAAGAGTCTCCTTCTGGCTGTTGGTGGAGGGGTCGTCGGAGATATTACGGGTTTTGCTGCTGCCATCTACATGCGGGGCATCTCCTACATTCAAATTCCCACCACCCTGCTTGCCCAAGTTGACAGTGCCATTGGGGGTAAGACCGGCGTGGATCTACCCGCGGGCAAGAATTTGTTGGGCGGTTTTCATCAGCCGCTGCTGGTGCTATCTGATCTGGATGTGTTGGCCACCCTCCCTGCCGATGCCATGCGGGAGGGGCTCGCCGAGGTCACCAAAGCAGCCCTCATTGGCGAACCCGAGCTGTTTTCAATTCTGGAAGGTGAGGAGTCCAACCTCGTGGATACGAGCAATCCACTGTTGGAAGCTATCATTGCTAAGGCATGTGAAGTGAAATGCCAGGTGGTGGGTCAGGATGAGCGTGAAAGTGGACTCCGGCGCATCCTCAACTTCGGCCACACATTAGGTCATGCCGTGGAAGCTGCTTCCGATTATACTATATCGCACGGGCAAGCGGTGGCGGCCGGGATGTCCATTGCCATCCGTTTTTCCCGTAAATGGGCTGGACTGAGTGAGAAGGAGGCGGATCGCGCCCTATCCCTCATCCGAAAGTTCGGCCTCCCCACGGAACTACCTGAGCATCTGGAATCAGAAGCACTCCTAAAGGCCTTGGAAAGAGACAAGAAGATCGAGGCAGGTATGTGTCACTTTGTCCTTCTGGCCGAGATTGGAAAACCGGTAATTCAGGCAATCCCAGTGGAGGAGCTTCGCCAAAGTCTAACGCAGATGCACCACGTTAGGAATGTGGGATTTAGGAATTAACAGTGCCAGAACAGTATAGTCTGTCAGATGAGTAAAGCGATAACTCCTTAAGGCTGTAATTTCTTTTGAGGATTCCACCCATGTCCCCACAAGACTTCGTCCACCTTCACGTCCACAGCGAGTACAGCCTGCTGGACGGTGCCATACGCATCAATGACATGCTTCGAACTGCCTAAAACTTTGGTATGTCTACTGGGGCCATAACTGATCATGGCAACATGCACGGGGCCTTGGAATTCTATGAGAAAGCCATCAAGACCGGGGTTAAACCAATTCTCGGCTGCGAGGTCTATGTGGCGCCGGAAAGCCGCCTAGATCGGGGTGAAAGTAACACTGGAGGACGCAACTACCACATTGTCCTTCTGGCCGAAAACAACACCGGCTATAACAATTTGCTCAAGCTGTTAACCCTCGCCAATTTTGAAGGTTTCTACTACAGGCCCAGGGTGGACAAGGAACTGCTGGCGGACCACCACGACGGCCTTATCGCCCTTTCCTCTTGCCTTCACGGGGAGGTTCCTTCCCACCTGTTGGCCGCCAGCTATACCCGGGCAGAGCAGGCTGCCCTGGAATACCGCGAGATTTTTGGCAAGGACAATTTCTACCTTGAAATACAGGCCAACGGAATTGCAGAGCAACAGATCGTCAACCGCGATCTCATCCATATGAGTGAAAAAACTGGAATCCCGGTAGTTGCAACCAATGACTGCCACTACTTGAGAGCTGAAGACGCCAAGGCTCACGACGTTCTCCTCTGCATTCAGACGGGAAAGACGGTGCTAGAGGAAAAGCGAATGCGCTTTTCCACCAGCGAGCTCTTCTTTAAATCGCCAGAGCAGATGTGGTCATACTTTGGTGATGTTCCGGACGCCCTTCGCAATTCCCTGTCCATCGCCGAACGCTGCCAGGTTCGGTTGGAACTCGACCAGTCCCACTTCCCTCAATTCCCGTTACAGCCAGGAGAGTCTGCCGAGTCCCGCTTTGAGCGAGTAACGAGAGATGGCTTTGCCCGCAGGCTCGAGGAAATCATGAAAACGCGACCTGGTCTCAGCGGAGAACAGGAAGAAAAATATCGCCAGCGTCTGACTCACGAGATCTCAGTGATCCAGAAAATGGGGTTTAGCACCTACTTTCTCATCGTTGCAGACTTTGTCAATTTTGCCAAAGAAAACTCCATTCCCGTGGGCCCTGGACGGGGCTCTGCGGCTGGCAGTCTGGTTGCTTACAGCCTCGGCATTACTGACATCGATCCTATCTTCCACGGCCTGATTTTTGAGCGCTTTCTCAATATGGAACGAAAAAGCCTACCAGATATTGATGTTGATTTCTGCATGCATGGCCGGGACAAGGTTCTCCAGTATGTTTCTCAGCGTTACGGCAAGGATCGGGTTGCCCAGATCACCACCTTCGGCACCATGCAGGCACGCGCGGTAATCCGGGATGTGGGCCGTGCCCTTGGCATGCCCTATGGCGATGTGGATAAAATCGCCAAACTTATTCCCCCAGCTGTCAATATGACTCTCGATAAGGCTTTCAATAGTGTGGCTCGTCTTCAGGAGCTGCGCGAAGATTCGACACTCCAGGAACTCTTTGATGTGGCCTTTGCTCTAGAAGGTCTTACCCGCCATGCCTCCACTCATGCTGCCGGCGTCGTCATCTCGGACAAGCCGATAGTGGAGTACATGCCTCTCTATAAGGGCGCCAAGGGTGAGGTGGTGACCCAGTTTCCGATGAAGTATGTGGAAAAGGCTGGGCTTATCAAGTTTGATTTTCTGGGACTACGAAACCTGACAGTCATTGACAACGCTGTGAAGCTCATTGGCAAGAACCACGGTGTCGAATTAGACATGCGTGAACTGTCCCTTGACGATCCAGATACGTATGAACTCCTCTGCCGCGGGGATACCACTGGGGTGTTCCAGTTGGAAAGTTCGGGTATGCGTGACTTGGTGACACGTCTGAAACCAGAAAATTTCAATGACATTACTGCCTTGGTTGCCCTCTATCGTCCCGGTCCCTTGGAAAGCGGCATGGTGGAAGATTTTGTCAAGGGCAAGCATGGCGAGATCAAGGTCAGCTACGATGTGGAACAGCTCCGGGATATTCTCAAGGACACCTACGGGGTTATTCTCTATCAGGAACAGGTGATGGAAATCGCCAGCGTCCTGGCCGACTACAGCCTGGGGGAGGCCGATATCCTACGGCGGGCCATGGGCAAGAAAATCCCGGAGGTTATGGGGGCCCAACGAGATCGTTTCCTGTCAGGTGCAAAGGCTAACGGCATCGATCTCAAGAAGGCAGCCCACATTTTTGACCTCATGGAAAAATTTGCCGGCTATGGCTTCAACAAGTCGCACAGTGCCGCTTATGCTCTCATAGCTTACCAGACTGCCTACTTAAAGGCCCATTATCCGGTGGAGTACATGGCTGCACTGCTGAATAGCTTCCTGAGCAACTCTGATAGCTTGGTGAAGCTGGTGAACGAGTCTCGGGAAAAGGGACTCGAAATCCTTACTCCGGATGTGAATCTGAGCCATTGGGATTTCACTGTGGTAGGGAAGAGTATTCGCTTCGGCCTTGGTGCAGTAAAAAACGTCGGTGCTAGTGCTGTTGAATCCATCATCGAGGCGCGTACAGATGGTGGGGCTTTCGCCTCTCTCTATGAATTTTGTGAAAGGGTCGATTTACATCGTGTCAACCGCCGTGTCGTGGAAAGCCTCACCAAGTGTGGCGCCTTTGATTCTCTCCACCCCGTGCGCAGCCAGGTACTGGCCGCGCTGGACCAGGCGATGGAGATGGCGCAAACCATCCAGAAAGACCGTCTCAGCGGCCAGATGAGTATGTTTGGTACGTTTGCCGGACAGCACCGTGGCTCTGAGCCCTCCTTGCCCAATATCCCTGAATGGAACCACCGGCAGAAGCTTTCCATGGAAAAGGAGGCTCTGGGTTTTTACTTCTCGGGTCATCCCCTGGACCTGTATGAAAAGGAGGTGGAATCTTTCGCCACTTTAGATACCACAAGTCTTGCAGAGAAGTCGGATGGAATGCAGATCATGCTGTGCGGTCTCAATGCCGGTCTCAAGGAGATCACCACAAAAAAGGGAGAGCGCATGGCATTCCTAACCCTGGAAGACCGGCAGGGTACGGTGGAGGTGGTGATCTTTGCCGACACGTATCAGAGCTGCTACCATCTCCTTGACGCCGAGGATCCTTTGCTGGTTGTCGGCACCGTTCAGCAGGAAGAAAAGGGATGGAAAGTAATAGCCCAACGGATTCTTAGCTTACTGGACGCCAAGGAGCATTTGACTCAAGCAATTCACGTGAAACTACCTGCTGAAAAGCTCAGCAAGGAAAGCCTGGAGGATCTCAAGGCCATTCTAGAAAGGCACAAGGGTGATTGCAGGGCGTACGTCCATGTATGCACAGATCAACACTCTGAGGCCGTCATACGAATGGGTGATAAACTCAGAGTAAAACCTCATCGCCGCTTGATTGATGAGGTGAACCGGTACTTTGGTGGTGAGGTGGTTTCTGCTGCACTCACAGACGGAGCTAACCCCGTCCAAAGCTCCAGAATCAATGGCAGAAATAATCGACGCACCCGATCTTCCGGTCGCCTCCGTGGATAGGTGTTCGTTGCATCTTATGCGCACCCATGAAAAGCCGTTGTCGATCTATCAGCTCCCCCTTCTGCGCTGTGCTCTATGCGTTTTCTACATCGGACCAACGGACTCCTGACAGAAAGAATGAAAGCCTGCAGCCTGTGGGGTTTTGGTGAGGTGCGACTGATTCAGCAGGATGAAATAAAAAGGGGAATCTTCCCAAGTTTCGATGTATCCAAGAGAAACAGGTACGCGCACTTCCATGCAGTACAAGCTTCGTAATTCCAATCGCAGTTGTCGCTCCAACTCCAACACGAACCAGTGTATAAGAACATTGAGCAAATAGGTGCTACTGTAGGTGGAATTCCAGCAGTCGTACTTGGAAAGATCCCCTTTTGGGCGGGAATTTGCTGGATAGTAAGGTGAACTCTTCAGATTGTCAAGTAAAAAATAACTACGTCCGTGGTTCGTGGTCCGTGGTCCGTGGTTTTGTATGCATCGCCATGAGTTTTCGCCTCAATGAAAAATGGCACATACATAGTCAAGCAGCGGACAACTGACAACGGACGACAGAAGACAGAGAGCGGCTGATCCCTGACCTCTAATCCCTAATCCGTGCGGTTTGCGCCCTGTGCCTTGTGCCTGTTGTTTACTGGCTCGTGGATCCTGGTTGCTCTGAGGATTATCAAGAATGAACCGACTTCATCGCACATTAGGGACCGTATGTGACCATTGCCCACTCTGCAATTATGCCAGAAAAAATCCAGAAACCCTTGTTGGACGGACTATGTCCTGGCATGGCCGTTACTGTCCAGCCTGGAAAGCCCAACAGCAACTCGCGGCCGAACGCGAAGAGCAGAACCGGCGAGAAGGTGACCCGGAGAACCGGAGAGAAGAAAACACCGCCGAATGACCGAACCATGCCTTAAGCCCTATGTACTGTACCTTGCGCCCTGTTGCTATTCCGGCAGTTTCCGTACCCCCAGCGGTTCGTAGTCCATAGCCTCGGTAATGAGTTTTCGAAATATACGGTTTTTTTCCCGCTGGTCCTGGACACCAGCAGTCCGTTGCTCGTACTGCCCGGCGAGCCATTCCCATACGGCAATCTCACGCTCCGGTTCTGGAGAATAACAGAACCGATCCTGCCATGTGTTTAAATCCTGTTTATTGATAAAGGGAACTTCCTGTAATCTGTGGTAGACCCTGGCTAATTTGTTGCTGAGCTTCTCTGGCAATTTCTCGTGGTAGCGGGGCCGTTTTGGCATTAAGTCCTTTAATCGACGAGCACTCACCCGTGCTTCCTTTTCTCAGCCATCTGCTTTCAGCTATCAGTAGTCGGTTAAGACAGGGTGCAAGGTATCTGGATACCGGGTGCAGGGTGCAAGGTACAGGGTATAAATCAAAGTAGCCAGTAGTCAGTAGGGGAAAGCATGGGGCATAGAGCAGAGAGCATAGGGTAAATCTACCTTACTCTATATGCCCTTTATCTATGCTCTTTGTATTCTGACTCCTGGATTCTTACTCTATGCCCTATGCTCCATGCTCTATGCTTTTCTTCAACCCGAAATCCGAAATCCGAAATCCGCAATTCTCCCTGCCTCCTTCCAGCTATTCCTTCACCGCTACTCCCAGGATGCCAAAACGTGTCTCCGTATATCCAGGAAGTAACCTGAACCCCTCAGCTCGCAGCGCTGCGCGGTACTCTGGGCCGTGGAAACGGTTCTCAGTGGGATGGTCGAGCAACCTGCGTGTAAGTACGTTGGCGTAGAGTGGAGGATAGATTTCTTCAAAATAGAATCCACCATCTTTTTTGAGAACACGGACAATCTCACGGATGCCTTGCTCCCAGTCTTCCAGGTGGTGAATGATGCCAAAGCTGAACACAGCATCCATGCTGGCATCAGCATAGGGGAGTTGCTGGGCGTCGCCCACGAGAAAAAGGAGACGGTCTGAGGTCCATTGCGGCTTCCTTTTTGAGGCCAAGCGAATCATAACTGGGTCCACATCCAGAGCATCCAGCCTCGTGGGTTGAAAGGTTTTGAGAATTATGCGGGCACCTGCCCCGTGGCCACAACCAATTTCCAGACAGCGGGTACCAGGCTGCAAATCCCTAAGCCTTTTTAAGAATCGGGTTTCCCGCTGTTGGATCAGGAAGCGCAAGGGGCTGTTCACGAAGAGTCTTTCCGGCAAGTTAACCTTCATCACCTACTCGGTAGTGTCCGTGATTCGTAGGTTCAAAGCCCACCAGTTCAGGCCGGGAGAGAAAATCCCCCTCTGTCCCCCTTTACGAAAGGGGGATAATTTTAATTGATTCCATAGATATTTCCCCTTTGACAAAGGGGGTTGGCCGGCCTCTACTATTCATGGTCGCTCTTCTTGACCCCCTTAAAGATCTTCGCAATCCCGTACGTGAGCTTCTTTACCCCCAACCACGTGAAGCCGGCTTCGCCGATCTCCTCCAGAAAGCCCTGCTCCCCTGGAAAACCGTGAACCGAATCGGCCAGATAACTGTAGGCATAATTGGTCCGCGAAACCAAGTTCCCCAGCGGCGGCAGGATGTAATCAAAATAGAGTCGGTAGATCGTTCCCAAAACGAGATCATCAGGGATGTCGAACTCCATGATGAGGAGTTGACCCCCGGGCTTGAGGGCGCGGTAAAACTCCGCCAATGCCTGATCTCGTTCTTCAATGTTCCGTATACCGAATGCAATTGTCGCTGCGTCAAAGCAGCCGCTCTCCACCGGCAACCTCCGCCCGTCACCCAGACTGAGGTGGATACGTCCGTCCAGGTTTCTCGATTTCACTTTTTTCTTGCCAATGTGGAGCATCTTAGGAGAGAAATCCACACCCACCACCCTGGCCCCAGGGTGGTGTTTGCATATCTCGATGGCCACTTCTGCTGTACCGGTGGCCATATCCAGAACCAGGGCTTCATCTCGCAATTGCAGACACTGGGCCATGGCTCGCCTCCAGTATGAATCCCTCCGTAGCGAGAGAAAGCTGTTCTGAAAGTCGTAGGAGAAGGCAATAGTCTCGAACATCCTTTTGACTTGATAGTCTTTCATCCCCATATCCAAAAATAGAGGAGCTAGCATTCAGCAGGAATAGGGCATAGGGTTGAAATTTCGAATTTCGAATTTCGAATTTCGAATTTCGAAATCAAAAATCCGCGATCCAAAATAGTCTAGCCCCATGCCCTATGCCCTATGCTTGTTACACCGGCTACCCCAGTCCAAGAATTTTACCGCCCTGATAGATCAGGAAGGAGACCACCCATGCCAAAACCAGGGAATAGCCAATGCCGAAACCGGTCCATTTCCATGAATTCGTCTCCCGCCGAATCACCGCAACTGTGGCCAGACAGGGAATATAAATGAGTACAAACGCCATGAGGGTGTACGCTCCGAGGGGTGTCATCCCCGCGGCCCGCAAGGACCTCCGCAACGCTTCGCTCTCCTCGTCAGCATCAGCTCCGGCGGCATGCAATACCCCAAGAGTGCTCACCACAATCTCCTTTGCGACAAAGCCGGTGAGCACGGCCACACTCGTCCGCCAGTCAAAACCCAGGGGAGCAAAGATTGGTTGAATAAGGTGGCCCAATCGCCCGAGAAAGCTCCTTTCCAGCCTGGCCTTTTCATTTTCTTGATTGAAGTCCGTCACATTATTCTCCGGCGGGGAGGGCGACAGCTCCTCTTGGGATTCAGTAACGGTGAGCACCAGTTCCTGGTTGGCACTGGCGGCCGCTCTCTCCACAGCTTGCCCCTGAGGCAGATCTGGGCTCCGGGGAAAACTGCCCAGGACCCAGACCAGAATGGAGCCAACCAGGATCACCCCACCCATTTTCCGTATGAAGATCTGGCTACGATCCCACATGTGAATCAACAAACTCTTCAATGTTGGGGCTCGATAGGGGGGAAGTTCCATTACGAAGGGAGCAATCTCACCCTTGAAAAGCGTGACACTGAAGAGCTTGCCCATGGCTATGGCCAGAGCAATCCCCAATGCATAGATGCTAAAAATGACGTTTCCGGCACTGGCACCGAAAAACGTTCCCGCCAGCAGTATATACACGGGTAACCGGGCTGAGCAGCTTATCAGCGGGTTGATCAGGATGCTCAGCAACCGATCACGTTCACTCTCCAGGGTGCGCGTAGCCATGATCGCCGGCACATTGCAGCCAAAACCCATGAGCAGGGGTATGAACGACTTGCCGTGGAGCCCCACAAGGTGCATGACCCTGTCCATGATAAAGGCGGCTCTGGCCATGTAGCCGGTATCCTCGAACAGGGCGATACAGAAAAAGAGAATCAAAATATTGGGCAAAAAGATGATGACACTTCCCACCCCGGCGATTATACCGTTGACCAGCAGGTCCTGTACGAGTCCCGCTGGCAGTAGCAAGGTCACAAGGCCTCCAAGCCAGCCCACCCCGGCGTCAATCCAATCCATGGGGTAAGCTCCCAGGGTGAAGGTCAGCTGAAACATGGCCCAGATGAAGAAGATGAAGACGGGAAAACCCAAGATCCTGTTGGTCAGTATCAGATCCACCTGCCTGGAGAGATCGAGCTTACTCCTGGCCGAGACTTTAAGGACCTCTTTGAGGGCCCCAGTTATAAAACCGTAACGCTGATCGGTGAGAACCATCTCGGCGTCGTCGTGATAAAACTCACTCAGCCGCTCACGGCTCGCCTCGGCTTGGGCCAGAATCCGTTGGCCAACCTCACCCAGGGACCTGACCCTGTCCTGCACGGCTGCATCGTTTTCCAGAAGCTTCACCGCCAGCCAACGGGTGGAGAAGCGCTCGCCGATGGAGGGGTCCTGCCAGATGACGTCCTGAATATTTTTGATCTCCTTCTCCAACTCATGACCGTAGGAGATGTGGATGTGCCGACTCACCGTATCCCGGTCCTCATACACCTCCACCACCTTGTCCAGTAACTCCTTGGTTCCCTCATTCCTTGTGCCAACGGTGAACACCACCGGGACGCCAAGCAAGGTGCCCAGATTGTTAGCCTCGATCTGGTGGCCCCGCGCCTGCGCCACATCCGCCATGTTAAGAGCAAGAACAAGCTTTACCCCCATCTCAATGAGTTGGGTGGCGAGATAAAGATTCCGCTCCAGGTTGGAAGCATCTACAATATCCACCACCACATCTGGCTTGGAATCCACCAGGAAATTTCGGGCCACAATTTCCTCGATGGAATAGGCGGTCAGACTGTAGGTGCCGGGAAGATCCACCACTCGCAGCCGGTGGCCGTTGTGGATTATGTTACCTACCTTTTTCTCCACCGTAACCCCTGGCCAGTTTCCAACGTGTTGGCGAGTGCCGGTGATATTATTAAAAATGGTGGTCTTTCCGGAATTGGGGTTGCCCGTCAGGGCAATGGTAATGCTTTCCTCGCTCACGCTTACTCCTGCTCCAGCTTTTCCATCATTATCTGAGCCGCTTCTTCCACCCGAAGGGACACGTGGTAGCCTTTGAGCACTAGCTCTATGGGGTCTCGAAGTGGGGCATATTTTTCCACAAATACCTCGACCCCCTTGAGAAAGCCCATCTCCTGTAGTCGCTTGCGAAAACTGCCGCTTCCGTTCAATCTCGCGATCACGCCTCGATCGCCTTCTTTCAGCTGACTCAGCGGAATCATCTACCCATCTCCGAACCCAGCGAAAAAAAGTTCCGATTCAACTCAACCTGCAGAGAAAAATGATAACAGGGAACCGGCCTGAATGAACCTCTTCAGTCAACGTCTTTGGTAGGGCTGTCGTTGGCAGTGACGAGAACTTGCTGGCTAAGGCCACGTCCCAGCGCAAGCCTGCTGCCCCGGAAGGCAACAATGATGGGCCCAGGGCCGCTGGCTTTTATCACCTCGATAGTTGTCCCGGGGGTGAGACCCATATCAGCCAACCGCTGCTGGACTTGTCTCCCCCCCACCAATCTGTCAATCACCACTTGCTCGCCTGGAAGTACAAGCGATAACGGCACCGCCGGCCGCCTTTGTTTCCGGCATTCCGCACAGATACCGTAAAGTTCCATTTTGTGATGTAGCAGGGTGAAACTGTTGTCGAGGGCGATTATCCGTTGCAGTGCTTCAATTTCAGAATTGTGAAATTCCTGAATCTTGCTGCATTCGGCGCAAATCAGGTGGTCATGGTGCCAGCCGATGTGCCGGTGCTCGTACTGGACTTCTTGGCCCTCAAAATCCTTTTTGTAGGCATAACCGTAGCGGCAGAGCAGATCCAGCGTCTCGGCGATGAAATTACCATCCAACCGGTGGCCCCGAATCTTCAGCTGCGCCTGAAGAGCCGATACGGTGAGATGCTCGGTTGTCCCTAAAAATGCCTCAAGCACCAGCAACCGCCTGTCGCTATAGTTGAGTCCATGTTCCTTGCAGATATTGATGAACTCTTCTCTCTCGTAATGGTGCAGCTTTTCCATGGAGTTTTGTGTCATGTTCATAACCACCATCTAGCAGGTGAAGCAACTGCGGCTTTGCCACCCTGGGGTTTTATTCCACCGACTGGTGATCCTTGCACTTGCCGCAATAGCCGTAAACATCAAGCTTGTGTCCAGTTACCAGAAAATCATACCGTTCACCGACTTTCCACTCCACCTCCTGTACGGACTCCTCGGCAAATTCTACTATTTTCCCGCAATCCAGACAGCGGAGATGGCAGTGGTGTTCGTGTCCGTAAATGTGTTCGTAGTGCATGTGGCCATCTTCGAAGAATGCTTCCTGAATGAGGCCACTTTCCAGAAGCAGGGGGATGGTGCGGTAAATGGTGGCCTTGGAAATCTTCTCATTCTGTCGTCGAAGCCGCACGTATAGCTCATCCACATCAAAATGGTCATGGTCAGAAAATATGGCGTTGACCACCTGTTCCCGCTCGGGTGTGTTCCTCAGGCCCTTGTTGCGAATAAATTCTCTGAAGACGTCAATCTCGTGTTTCATGGGCATCCTTATTGAGAGTTGTTTGCGATAGTAGCTAGACCCCGCTCTTTTGTCAAGGGCAAACTGCACAGCCAGCAGCGTTCAGAGATTCAGGCCTAGGGTGCAACGAACTAGGGACAAGGTGAGGGGAGACCAGAGAACAGAAAAATCTCCTGCCTTGAACCCGCTAACCTGTACCCTGCACCTTTTACCAATAGCTGAAGGCTGAGAGCTGATTGCTAAGAAGTCGGCTTCACTTGCATCGCCTTTACCGTCACCTTTGGTTACATCTGGGTAGTGCGGGAATGGCTCTTCGTCATTTCGAGCAGCGAACTTTCAGTGTCCATTTTCATTGTCGACTGGCTTTTTTGGACAGGGTTGGGTGGTCTACTGGTGGGGCTCGCATACCCTTGTTGGGAATGATTCAGAGTCGTATGATCCTGGCTCTGGCAAATATCACCGCCGTTCTGCCTTTGGCGGCTTGGCGCAGAGCGTAAAAAGCCTGGTAAACGATCTGAAACGTCGTCTTCGTTTTCAACCAATTACCGTTTACCTCTCACCGTTTACTCTGATTTCGCTCTGTTCATAACCAGGATTTTCACCTCATGCTCGAACACAACCTCCATCTTGGAGCTATCAATCAGTTGGCGGACAAAGCCAAGCCCGAAGTTTGGATGGCTCACCGCTTGATTTTCGCTGTAAGAAGCGCTCGGGTCGTAGTGTAGAGGCTTTACTTCTCCAACACGTTCCTTGAGATCCTGCCACTCTTTCAACGGTTTCAGGGTCCGGGAGTCCCGGGCTGAGGCAATCTTCTGCAACACCCTTGCCTGGCGTTCTGTTGGCAGAACCACCTTTTTTCTCATGGCCGCCAAAGAAGGCCGGTAGCGGTGCTGGCTATTACAGCGGGTGCAAATCACCTTGTGGACCTTGCCCTCCACCATGGCCACCACTCGATGGATGGTCTCCTCCTTGCAGCGGGGACAGTTGGAGTCGATCTCATCGCCCACCGAGGTGACTTTCCACGGATGTCCTTTTAATCTGTCAGCCAACGAAACTCCAGAGAACGCCGGCAGCAATAGCCGAGCCAATCACGCCGGCAACATTCGGGGCCATGGCGTGCATGGGTGGCTTCGGCCATTTGCGCCAGCAATTTTAGTTCTGTGTCTCTAGCACAACGCAATCCGAAAGCCAAGGTCGGAGTCGGCATCGCAACTGCATAGTGTCAAGTTTGCAAGTCACTACCAGGTGTCAGCCGTTTAGGCTCAGGGCACGAGTCTCAACGGGCGAGGCCATCTACTGTTCAGCCTTATTGCTTGTGCCTTACGCCTCAATATCCTAGGAAAGCATATTCTCATGGAACTCGACAACTGTTTTTTGATAGCATTACCGGCAGGAAATGGTGAGCGGGAAATGGTAAAGAGTTTCGGCAAATGCCTCGACCAGTTTTCCGTTTACCAGACCTTGTGTGGGAAGGCTGTTTGATGAACAGGTACTGTTCGCGGAGAAAGACATGACCGACCTCAACCTCGCGCTCTCATTACTCCCAGACACCTTTGCCATCTGCCGGCTGGAAAGGAAATCCGAGATTCCCCCGTGGGCCCTCTCTGGGGGCTTTTCTTCCATCACCCGAACTGCTGCAGAACTTTCGGTGGTATGTTCTCAAGACGCGGTGCCGCACGGGACACGTTGCGAGAAAGGCTACCGTTGTTTGAGGGTGGAGGGACAGCTGGATTTTGCCTTAACGGGTATCCTCGCCTCCTTGACTGAGGTTTTGGCGCAGGCAGGCATCAGTGTTCTTGCGGTGTCCACCTTTGATACTGACTACATTCTAGTCAAGGAAGATCAGTTGGAAAGGGCCGTCCAGGAACTGTCCCAGGCGGGACACAGCGTACTACAGGAAGCAGGTGGCAGCTAGCAGCCGGCAGTTCAAGGAGAAACATACTGTAAATCCTATTCTTTAGGATGAAATGGACCCGTAGCACGCAGTCTTGGTGCCAGCTGATTGGGTGACAGTGTCTCCTGCCCGCTGCCTTTTCCAGCTTGTCCCCCTTGCCCCACGCTCCCCGGGCACATTCGAGCTCGAGCAATCCAAGGTTCCCAAAAGGTAGTAAAAATAGAGCAAAATCCATGTTTTGGTAAGAATTTTGCAACTTTCTCCGGCATGAGGTTGTTTGGCAGTGATGCAGCCATTTCACCCCATATTAAATGCCCATGCTGAGGGGTACCACCGACCTGAGTTGGCGGAGCTATGCCCCAGCCAAACGCTGCAGATCCTTGCAAGAGCAAATTATGGATTTTGAAAGACAGGGAGATACGGCGTATAGCATGGAAAATGATATTTCCGTATTTTCTAGTTCTCATATCTCAATGCGGTTTCGGTATCAGGCTGAAATTACTTTATAACAAAGACAACCCATGTATCTATTCCCCATTATAAAGCGGATAATACGCCGTATAATCTAAGGTTAGATGGCAGGGGAAAATATATAAAAGTCAAAGCAATAGTATGAACCCAAGGAGAGCATCAAATATCTATGGCATTTGAGGCACTTGGTGAGATCGGTACGTATCCATTCATGGCGGTTGTCAATAGCTTTCGCTATGTTTTCTCGCTCCAGTTCAGGACCAAAACGCATAATCGTTGGAAGCACGAGAACGCTCTTTATGTGGTGGGTGAAGTAACCTTCTCCGCAATCTTCACACTGGTTACTCTTGGGATTCTCGTCTACGTGGCTGTGGAAATAATATCGTAGGGTATGTCAGACAACTATGCCATCTAACCACTCGCTGCAACGGACGGGGCTAACAGCTCCGTTGGTTTTCCGGACTGAGTTCTAGAGGTCAAACACAGGGGCACCCCTCAGCCCCGCCGCTTAGCTCGGCCGTTAGCTGCTTCAGAACGAGTACTTTACATGAGACCTGCTAAACTTATATTGGTCTATGCTGTGTTGATTTACCTCCTTGGACTAGAGCTAGGATATGCCTGCACGTGTATGGCTCCACCTACCGTTGAAGAAGCCCTTGGCAAGTCTTCTGCCGTGTTCATTGGCAGCGTTACAAGAATTTACCGTCCAGTCTTAGATAAGTTAGGCCTCACAGAAACCTATGGGTATCGAGTCAAGTTTGAAATCAAGAAAAGGTGGAAAGGACCGAGTTCGAAGACGTTTGTAGTCACTACGCGCTTGAGTGGCGAAGCGTGCGGTTATCCCTTTGAAGAAAACAAGGAGTATCTCGTATATGTCGTGGATGAGCCAGCAGATCTACAGACGGGAATATGCACAGGGACAAAGAACGTGGTTGGCGCAGAGCTTGAGATCGAGCAACTTGATAGACTACTTGAGAGTAGACCC
>CAYFXH010000034.1:0-7929 GCA_964346905.1 uncultured Desulfobacteraceae bacterium
TACTAGTTAGTGATCATCCGGAAACTCCACCTTGTCATTCTGAGCCCTTCGACAGACTCAGGATAAACTCCGCGAAGGAAGCTACGCCTTGTCATCCTGAGCGCAGCGAAGGATCTTCAGATTCTTCGTCGCCCCTCCGACGGGACTCCTCAGAATGACATCCGAAAAAGACCGTTTCCAGATCGACACATAATAACTAGCAAAAAGCGGACCATGCAGTGCTGCTACGGACTTGATCCGATTTTAATCGCTATAGTAACCGTATCTTGACCACGAGATCGCTTTCATGGCTCCAACAGATTTATGGTTGATGGACACTGCTTGCGTCCGCTTTTTACCGTTTTTTGTCAGTACATACCCAAGCAGGAACTATGTATTGTCATTAGATGAATTGAGGGCCAGGCAGTTTTCAATACGTTCTTTCACACGTTCTCGATACCTTTCAACTTTGTTGTTCTGCTCAGGAGTCAATACCTGGGAAACACGAAACATGATTCGATTTCTGATAACGATCAACTCGGTAATTGCTTCCGACTGTCCGGATGCCAGTTCACGCACTGCACTCTCGTCAAAACTTGGGCTTTGGTTAATTCGCCAGAATTCTTGACGAGATTCGGTAATCTGGCGAACAAGCGGTTCGAAGGTTGGCCGCTCAGAATCGATAATGGACTGGATCTCCTCCTTCTGGGTATCAGTCAGTTCAAGGACGTAAGCCAGAATTTTTGCCCAGCGGCAGTTGTTAAAATAACCACCGTCCTCCAGGAGAGGGAACTCCTCCTCGAGAGTGACAGCCTGGGCGCCGTTACTTATCAGTCCGATGGCCAAAAAGAAAACAAGGGTCACTGCGACCAACAAGGCAAAACCTTTCATAGTGAGCACATGTGATTTCATTGATCTTTCCTCCTTATTATATTTCCATCGATTGTGTCCTTATCCCATCCTTTACCCTTTATTTATCCGTAATTGCGTCAGAATTGAAGTTAAGATGGGTTAAGTTTTGTAAACGTCATGACACACCGCTTTACATTTCTTTACAGAAAATATGGCCAGATTTTGGTAAAAGGAGGATGAACTCTCTGCTCCCCCAGGCCAGCAGCTCATTGTCAGCTGGAGAGATCATCGGTTAGGGAAGTACCACTCAACAAGATAAGGGAACTTCGGAGAAAATGGCTTCCGAACGTATCTTGCTCATCGATGATGACACTGAACTTTGTAAACTGCTCACCGAGTACTTGGAGCCAGTAGGTTTCATGGTTGAGACGGTGCATGACGGCGACAAGGGCGTAGAACGAACCTTTGGTGCTGATTTTGACCTTGTGGTGCTAGATGTAATGCTACCGGGACTGAGCGGGTTCGATGTCCTGCGAGAAATCCGGAAGAAATCAGACGTGCCCGTATTGATGTTGACCGCACGTGGCGACGAGGTGGACAGGATAGTGGGTCTGGAATTGGGAGCCGACGACTATTTGCCAAAGCCTTTTAACCCCCGTGAGCTGGCGGCGAGGATTAGAGCAATACTTCGCCGTGCTCCATCGGATTCCACTGATAGGGCAGAATTATCATCGCCGGAGAGACTGGTGGTGGGTGACATTGAGCTTGATACCCGAAGTCGTGCGGTTTACCAAAAAGATCAATTAGTGCAACTCACCGGTGTGGAATTCAATCTTTTGAAACTGCTGTTGCAATCAGCTGGCAAAGTGGTCAGTCGCGAGGTTCTTGTTAAGAATGTACTGGTGCGTGATCATTCTCCCTATGACCGAAGTATTGACGTTCATATCAGTAATCTACGAAAAAAGATTGGCGATATGGCCGATGGATCAGAACGCATCAAGGCGGTCCGGGGAGAGGGCTACCTCTATGTTTTTTCCGAGAGTTCTGATAGACAGTTTCATAATGACAGGTAACTCAGTATAGAACTCGGTGGCGGCAAGGCTCACTTATGACATAGCACCATGAGAACTCTTTTCCTAAAAATTTTCATCTGGTTCTGGCTGGCAATGATTCTGGTGGGGTTAACCTTTGCCCTTCTGGCCGTTACTTTGCCGGCAGATTCATTGGTAGTTAGCTGGCGCAATTTCGCAGTCAGCACGCTCTCTCTCTACGGTGAGACAGCTATCGACATATTCGAGAAGAAGGGCCACCATGCCTTAAGTGAACATCTGAATCAGCTCGAAAGCACGTCAGACATCAAGGTGTACCTGTTTGATAAAGAAGGCTCATCCCTCGGCGAAACAAAGCCACCGCCGGTTGTGAGAGAGGTTGCGTTGCGAACTGCGGATGGGAAAGGGGTGGCGTTGCAGCGATTCAGGAAGGTCCGACTGGTGGCAAAACGGCTCGTGGGTCAGGATGGCGGACTGTACGTAATCGTGGCCGAAATACCGGCAGTCCCATTTACTGGTTTTTCTAGTGTCTCTGGAACTCGATTGATACGGGTAATGGCTGTAACGGTGATAGCAGGCATTGTCTGCTTCTGGCTTGCAAAGTATCTGACCAGCCCCATTGGGAAACTTCAGGCAGCGACAAGAAGATTTGCAAATGGCGACCTGAAAGTGAGGGTTGGTTCGCACGTTGGTGGCCGTCGTGACGAGATTGCCCAACTTGCCCACGATTTCGATGTGATGGCAGCTCGAATTGAAGCACTTATAAGCGCCCAGAGTCGCTTGACAAGGGACATCTCTCATGAGTTGCGATCGCCCCTTGCCCGGTTGAGCGTCGCCCTGGAACTGGCAAGAAAGGAGGCAGGGAAGGGAGCAGTTGAAGCCCTTAATCGGATTGAGTGTGAAACTGACCGTCTCAACGGAATGATTGGCCAGCTGCTTACTCTCACCCGGTTAGAGAGCGGAACGGATGTGGTAGAAAAGGCTCAGGTTGATCTGACAGGTCTCATAGGCGAGATCATAAACGACGCCGAGTTTGAGGCCCAGAGTCGGGACTGTTCGGTACGTTTTTCTTCCGACGAGGAGATTACCATACCAGGGGTTAAGGATCTGCTTAAGCGCGCAATTGAAAACGTGGTGCGAAATGGACTTCACTATACAGCGGCAGGAACCGAAGTTGAAGTTTCCGTAATCCCTCCACCGCAGGATGGAGGCCAGTTCGTTTTAGTTCTAGTCCGAGATCACGGGCGTGGGGTGGATGAAGATGTCCTTCCAAACCTATTCCAACCTTTTTTTAGAGTCGGGGAGGCGCGGGATCGGTCCACCGGGGGAACTGGACTTGGTCTTGCCATTGCGGAACGGGCGGTGAGATTACATGGGGGAACAATATCAGCAGCCAATGCCTCCGGAGGGGGGCTGGTTGTAGAGATTCGTTTGCCTGTATCGTAGTAGCGACCAGTTACTAGAGCGTCAACAAGCTAAAGCCCTAAGATCTCACAACAACGTTATTCTTCCCCTCAGCTATCCTCAATATTTTTTAGTAGTTTCAGAACCCACATGCTGTGCTGCTGGTATAGTTAAACTTTGCTCGTCAAGCAATGATTTCTGACTTGGTTTGATGAACGTCAAGCCGAGATATAAATCCCCCTTAATCCCCCTTTAAAAAGGGGGAGATTTTGAATTGATTTCGGGTATTTCCCCCCTTTGATAAAGGGGGGTCAGGGGGGATTTTGCAGGTGGCTCATTCGCTGGAGCTCGAGAAGATCTTCAGTCCAAAGATGTGCCGTAGTGCTTCAATGGTATCTTTCTTGGTCCATTGTGATGCCAGCTGTGGATCCTTCCCCTGAAGTGACAGGTATTGCTCGATGAATTGCTCGCCCAAGCTCGGGTTTATAAGAGCCCTGGACCCGTCTGGAACGGTGTCATCGAAATCACCAGATATCCCGAGGAAGGGTCCAAGGGTCTCCAACAGGCCCGCAAACGGACGGCCCCTCACCACAAGATCACCATCTTTGTCTATGAATGGATCTTCGAGAAAGATTTTTTCCAATTCCTGCTGACTGATTAAGGGAATGTTTTTCTGAAAGTGATTATTAATGGTTTCAATAAAGGCATTAGCGGCCATTGCATGACCAATCTCAGATGGATGAACACCGTCGAGACTGAATGCACCTCCTAGAAAACGACGAGTAACTGGAATGCCAAAAAACACAGGTGGATTTTCGGCAAGCTCATCGAACAGTGTGTTTATGTCCACCACAGGTATATCTAACTCAGCGGCTTCTTCAACAATAATGCTGTTGAATGTCTCAATACTTTGCTGAACAATTGCGGCCTCTTGCGCATCAAGAACAAAATTGGGATCTTCAAGCAAGCTACCGTCATCGAGACCGAGCCTAATAACAAGCATAGTCACAATGGTGGTGAAATCTCCCTCAGCAAAGCCAAAATCAGATCCGAGAAATGTAATGAGGTCTTCCCGATTAACCAAAAATGCGATGGATGTTACGGAAGGAATATTCGCAAAGACAACCTTTGCTCTAAGTGCACCAAGTCTTTGAGCTATTTCTCGAAAGTCAGCCTGAAAATTATCCACGGGTGTAATCTGCGACGCATCGAGTTGATCAAAGGTCGTAACTGCGGAAAGCACATCGTTGTTACCAATCCAGCAGGCAATCAGATGCGAGCCTATTGATTCAGCGATCTCAATCTGACTGCCTATCCTGGGAAATAATACGAGATCCCTCTCTGAATCTATTTCACTCACCTTAGTAGCATCAGCTTGTTTATTGAGCAGCGAATGTACGTCGGCACCGGATACCGCCAGGTTTGCACCAGGAAGGTACGGAAAGAGACGAGATCGGTTGGTGGTATCTCCAACCACTCCACGAGGACTTGTCTTGATTAAAGGGAGGGGAAAGCGGACTCCGATCTGTTGAGCCAGCAAGTTTAGATAGCTGTGTGGCTGGGTTCTGAGATTAGCATCTGCAGATTGGACCGCTTCTCCAATACTATCTCCCATGCCAACCATATCAACCGATTGGGCTTGAGCAGAGACAAAAAATACTAAACAGAAACATGTGCAGAATCTGAGCAGAAATGCCAGTGGTATCCTTTCTAATTGGCTAAGAAATGCAACTACCCATTTCATGACTTTCCTCCTAATCTTAACAAAAATGGCAAACTGTCCTTGTAAAATATTCTAGTATGGCTCGCTTAGAAAAATGAGCGGTTGCCAAATGATATGTCAGTAAGTTGCAACCAATGACGAGAACTAATTGGAACCTAAAGATTCAACGGGATCGCTGAAGTTAGGACTAGTGACACCTGGATTAATTATGGCAAAAAAGTGAGAGCCTGTCAAAGAACTGAGACAATCTCTTTTGTCATGTATCCGATGACAGACAAATGGGTGTGCACATTTTTTCCTACTATGGGCACTGCCATACCCAATCAATGTCATTGATTACCTACCCGTCAGCGGCTCGTATTCAGAGCTCCCAGGCGTAAGCAAGTGAATTCAAAAGAAGTCCGCTATAACCGACCGCCTATGCATAATTTTTGCAAGCAGCTCTTATCATAGACAAAGTTCCATCATTAATTTCAATCTCTGAAATGCAAGTGTGGGCGGAGTTTTTAGAAAAGCCTCCCGGAAGGAGTGGTCTATCCTTGCCAAAATGTTATGAAGCCGGAAGAGCTCAGGTTTCACGGGGAAGCAGAGGGTCAGAGAAAACCAGAAGCACATACTAATGATGTACGAGCTTCTGGTTGAACCTTTCAAGTCTCTATCAGACCCTTAAAAAGCTACGGAAGCAAGCCTGGCGCTTAACCTTCGAGATGAATCGGGGAGGTAACTCCTGGCACCTTAATCTATTGGCAACACGTTGAGAGGACTAGGGCGACTGAGTCGAGGACCTTCAACCTGATTGGCTTGAGAAAAAATCGGTAACATTAAGGTTAATTCTGGGTGTGGTCTTGCCTTAAACAGATCATCGTTGTACAATGATGGCAGGTCGTTCGAAGAGTTCTATCTTGCTGAACGTGAGAGAAATCTTCACTACCCATCGGCCAACGAGATCGTAACTACAAGCTTCAACATTTTAGTGTCGACCTGCCCGGGGCAGCCGCGCATCCGGAGAGCTGATACAAGGGCGCACATGCTTAGATGGCAGCTTTTCCGTTCTACTCTACAAGCCCAATCAGATCAGGGTCACTGTTCGTCTAGGATTGAAGCTTAGGGCATCTTCTCTGAGATATTCTGGCCTAGAGAAAACTCTCCAGCTGGTAGGCTCTCGAGCTCCATAAGAAAGAGTCTGAGATCATTGTCTCAGTAGGAGTTAGATCCGAGAGATCTAGCAGCCAATCTGGCGAAATGGCCAAGAATTATCTAGACATGCTGATTTAGGGTCTCGTGGGGGAAAATTCTTTTTACTCCATTGTTAATACCTTGTTGATAAACCCATCAAATGTGGATCTCGTTATAGTGGATAGCGGAAGGAGCAAAGAACAACTTGTGGCAGTGACGGGGATCGGTATGATTTCTCCCCTGGGAATTACTACCTCCGAATGTTGGGACAACATGCTTCTGGCGAAATCGGGTATTCGGAGAATCACACGATTTGATCCCAGCGAATGCCTGACGCAAATAGGGGGTGAACTACCAGATAGATATTATGAAATGGAGAAATTTGCATTCCCCCACAGGGTTTACAAGAGGAGCATTTTACCCTCACGTCTCTCCATTCTGAGCGCCAGACAGGCTCTCGAGGATGCAGGAGTTCTGCTAGATGACCTTGACGTAAGTAGAGTTGCGGTGATCACCGGGTGCGGAGGTTCCACTTTCGGGGACGACACGATTTACCTCCAAAAGAGAAAAAGGTCGATTTTCACCCACGAGATGCTCAACGCTCTTTCCGCCTGCATCAGTATTGAATTCGGTTTCAAAGGGCCTTCCTTCAATGTTGCCACTGCCTGTGCTTCTGGGGCTTTTGCCATTGGCTTGGGCTATGACTACGTAAGGCACGGGGGAGATATATGTGTGGCTGTGGGGCTGGAAACGGTCTTGTATAAGGAGACCGTGAATGGCTTTAACAACCTCCTGGCTTTAACTGAGGAAAATGACTTTCCAGAGAGAGCCAGTCGGCCCTTTGACAAGAGGAGAACAGGTTTCGTGATTTCTGAGGGTAGTTGTGCCGTCATTCTGGAATCTTTGGAGCACGCTCTGCGGAGAGGAGCAAAAATCTACGCGCTGGTCTCGGGATATTCGTTTACTAGCGAAGGCTACAACATCGTGGCACCTGAACCAGGTGGAAAAGAGATGGCAAAAAGCATGGAACTCGCTATTCAAAAAGCCGGTGTACCCAAGAAGAAGATAGGCTATGTCAATGCCCACGGCACCTCAACACCTCATAACGATTTGGCCGAAACCAAGGCAATCAAGCTGGTTTTTGGCAAAGACGCTTACAATATCCCCGTAAGCTCCCAGAAGTCAATGATCGGTCATTCCATAGGAGCTGCTGGAGCAATTGAGTTTGCCGTTACCGCCCTAAGCTTGTATCACCAGGTTCTGACTCCAACTATTAACTACGAAGAACCCGATCCCGAATGCGATCTGGATTATGTGCCAAACAAAGCGAGGGTGGTTCAGGACCTGCAAGCCGGAATCACAAACTCTTTTGGGTTCGGAGGACATAATTCTTCTATCGTGTTAGAAAGATACGGGTAATGTGCGAATTTATATTAAATGATTAAAAAATTAGAAATTGCGAAGTAAATTGTTCAGTTATTATCTAAGTATTATTTTTTAAACAACAAAAGAACTGATAATATTAATACTCTATCTGTTTATGTAATTTAATTATATCGATATTAATTATATTTAATAACTTTAGTTTTTAAAAATAGTAGAATTGTATCAAAATATTTAATTTAATATACAAAATAGTGAAGAGATATTTTTTGAAAATTCAGTTTCTTATCAGAATTTGAAAGTTATTATATAAAAAGGACTTCAAATAGTGAAGGTGCAGCAGAGAAAATGCTTGGAAATTTC
>CAYFXH010000034.1:8002-8774 GCA_964346905.1 uncultured Desulfobacteraceae bacterium
TGTTGTGAGTTGATGTTGACTCCGGAGGTCGATGCGGTCATTTTTACCGGCAAAGGTAACGTTTTTTCGAAAGGTGCAGATCTCGAAGAGGTAACCTCCACCCCCCCGAGAGTCGATCTCGAGAAACTGGTTAATGGTAACGAAACATATTCCTTAATTTCTCGGTTACACAAACCTGTAATTGCAGCGGTTAATGGTGCCTGTTTTGGAGGCGGTCTGGAGCTCGCTCTGGCGTGTCATCTCAGAGTATGTTCGGAGAAAGCCCGCCTTGGTCTACCTGAAGTTTCGGTCGGCGTGATACCCGGATTAGGTGGTATTCAACGTTTGATTCGAGTGGTCGGGGAGGCGAGGGCTCTTGAGATGATCCTACTCGGTGACATGATATCCGCTTCAAGGGCCTACGAATTGAACCTTGTGAGCAGAATTTTCCCCAAACAGGACTTTCTTTCACACGTACTCAGGTTTGTGAAAACGATAGTAACGGCTCGCGAGGAAGCAATTGAGGAAGTCCTCAAGCTTGTCACCTTATCTAGGCCTGAAAATGAGGACAATAATATTCTTACCTCTGCTGAATCTTTCATGCGGTTATTACCGCCAAGCGGCATATAAGACATGTTTTACCTGAACAAACCTCTCAGTTTTGATGACAATCGTCCCACGGGATGGTGGGCATTGTGCCGAGTGGAAAACGAGTGGTGGAAAGATGAGTTTCTAACTGAGTGTGAAAAGGCTGAATACCAAGCTCTGAAATCTCCCATACGGAGACTGGAAT
>CAYFXH010000034.1:8784-25051 GCA_964346905.1 uncultured Desulfobacteraceae bacterium
TGGTTCTAGAGTGGCTCTCAAAAAGATTCTGATGGATGCGGAATCCATTGAGTCGCCACTAGAGTGTTCAGTGAACAAGGATCGGTTCGGATGCCCACACATTAATCTGATGCAAAAAAGTCCTCCCGCCACCGTGAACTGTTCTATCTCCCATAAAAACGGTTTCGCCTCAGCTTGCATCAGCTGGGACGCCGATATGAAATTAGGCATTGATATGGAGTGTATCTCGGAAAAACCCTTTAAGCTTCGCCGTGCATTTAGCGATGCGGATGATTTGCTAACAGGGATTAAGGACGCCAAGGAATACTACACCGTTCTATGGGCATGCAAGGAGGCAGCGTCTAAAGTGCTTGGATTGGGACTACTGAAAAATTTCAAGGATTTCCTCGTGGAAGGCGACAGCGACGGCAGATTCATCGTCTTTGATAAAGGAAAGGAGATAGGCCGGGGAACCTATGATTTTGTACATGGCTTTGTAGTCGCTGTTTGTCGTCAAAAGACTACACTCTCAAAAGACTAAATAACCCTTGAGGATGGCCTCGAGAGTTGCTCTATCTGGCTTCCAATTTTGTAAGTGAGGAGGGGAACATGGAAATAGAGTACACGTTGACGGAACAGGACAAGACAAGAATTTATGAAGAGATTCGGCAGTTTCTGGCGGATGAACTGGAGATTGATCCAGATGAAATTACGGACGATACCAACATTATTGATGATCTAGGGGGGGATTCAATTCTTTTTCTAGAAATGATCGAAGAGTTCAAAGAGAAATATGGAATAGGCGTTGAAGTACGTACGATCGGCCAGTACATGTTGAAGAATCCTGTATACACGGTAGGAGAGACGGTCAATGCTGTTATCGACATAATCGAAAAGGGGGAGGCGTTGATTGAGGATTTAGAAAAAGTCGAGGCAGTAATTGCCGAGCAAAGGGAGGCAGGCAATTAGATGGTCAATTTCGACAGACGCGATCCCGTAGCCGTCACAGGTATCGGCATGATCTGTCCCGTTGGGACATCGAGGCATGCATGCTGGGAAAGTATGCTCCAGGGAAGATCTGGCTTGAGCAGGATATCCAAGTTCGACCCAAAAAACTGCACAACTCAGGTGGGTGGGCAACTCCCGGAGCAATATTTCGATCTTGAGAAGAAGAAGACTTCTCGAAGGATGTTTAAGCAAACAGTACGTGCAACGAGGATTATCCGCTTGTCCGCTCAAGAAGCAGTAGAGGATAGCGGAATCGAATTGGAAAATCTCGATCCTCACAGGTGCGGGGTAATAATTGGTACCAGCGGCTCCAGTGTTCGTGGTCCCGAGGACATGGCTGATCTTGGCAGCGAGAAGTTCAGAATCATCCGGGAAATGATCAACGCAATGCCAGCCTGGATAAGCATAGACTATGGATTTAAAGGTCCAACTTTTACCAGCTCAGCCGCCTGCGCTTCTGGTTCTTATGCCATTGCAAGAGCTTACGATCTTATTAACTGGGGAGTTGTCGACGTTGCAGTTGCAGGGGGGGTCGACAACCTTCTGACTGAAAGTAACGTGAGGCGCGGTAATTTTATGAAGGTTCTGTCCGAGGAAAACAGTGAGCCACGAACAGCAGTAAAACCATTTGACAAAATGCGCTGTGGCTTTGTCCTATCTGATGGAGGAAGTGCTGTTGTTCTCGAGTCGTACCAACACGCAATCAGACGGAATGCCCGGGTCTACGCCTGGATGATAGGCTACGGAACCTGGTCGGAATCCTACAGCCTTTATACCCCAGCGCCCTACGGTGAGGGAATGGCGAAAGCCATGGAAATTGCAGTGGCCAACTCGAGCATCCCAAAGGAAAAAATCGGATACATCAGTGCCAACGGGACTGCAACAGTGGTGAATGATTTCTATGAGACCTCAGCCATAAAAGCGGTGTTTGGAAAACATGCGCATGAAATCTTGATTAGCGCTCAAAAATCAATGATGGGCCACACGGTGGGAGGTTCAGGAGCAATAGAATTCGCAGCCACCGCGATGGTTCTCCATACCCAGAAGATCCCACCAACTATAAACTATGAATCACCAGATCCAGAATGTGATCTGAATTATGTTCCCAATGAAATGGTTAAAGCCTCAGATATCAAGGCTGCTATAAGCAATTCTTTTGGTTTTGGGGGGCACAACTGTGTCATTGTGCTGTCGAGCTCGCCGTAGGCTCTGCAGTTTGTTTCATTTTCATTCTCGCAAGGATGCCGGTGAGAGAGAACGCTCGTACGGTCAGAGGAGGCTATTCCCGTTCTGCTTCTCAACACTTTTCCGGAAATAGGACTCAAGCTGGATTGAATCGACTGAGAATGGTTGCGCAGGAATATCATAGGAGGTTACCGTGAAGGAGCGACCGGCATACATAATAGGAATTGGCTCCTACTCGCCTGGAGATCCTGTCCCCTTTGATGAGATTGAAGATGTACTGGGGAGGATAACCGATGCGCCTCGCAAGCTGATGAAGCGCATCGAGCGAGTACGTCCTGTTATGAAGGACATGCTAGGAATTGAGTACTCGCACTATGCCATTGACCCCAAAACGAGAGAAATAACGGAGAACAACGTTTCCATGTCGGAAAAGGCCGCCCGACAAGCACTCGGTCAGGCGAACATCGAACCGCAACAGATTGATCTCATTGTTTATGCCGGAATACTTTATGACTATTTATGTCCTCCTTCCAGCGTGCTGGTTCAGGAGGCTTTGAAAATACCCTACTGTGCTGAAATGTCGATTCATTCCAATTGCACAGCCATTTACAAAGCTATTCAAGTTGCGGCGGATTTAATTAGCAATGGTCGTTACAACAAGGCTCTTGTCGTCACCTCCCAGATCTCCTCCATTTTCTTGAGGGCCGACTATTTTAATCATAAAGCCTTGACCTTAGAACAGGTGATATTGCGCTGGTTTCTAAGTGACGGCTCAGGGGCGCTGGTTATGAGCAGCGAAAAGGGGCCCAATATTAATCTGGAGGTTACGGATACCTATTTGGAGTCCGTCGGCCTTGGTATCGAACCATCCATGAGCATGCGGGTGGGGGTTGTGAGTTCACACCCGTTGGAGGTTTTTGAAAATGGGGACCATCATTTGGTCCAGGATGTCAAAAAGGTAGCTGAACTGGGAGGAAAATTCTTCAAAGAGGGATTCGATCAAATGATAGAAAAGACCGGCCTGAAACTCCAAGAAGTGAAGTGCTTCTTTCTCAATGTCCCCACGAAGCACATGATGGATGAATTGACCTACAGATTAAGAAAAGACTTCAATTATCCTAACTTGCCATTTTACACCAAATTAGCGACGCGAGGCTATCAAGGTGCACCAGCCGTGATTATTGCCTTGGACGACTATTTAAAAGAAGCTCCGATGTTGCCGGGGGAACGATGGGTCAGTTTTGTCACCGAGTCCAGCAAGTGGATGCATGCAGGATTTATACTCGATTGTTGTTAGCTCACTTGGGGAGTTCGAGGGTCTAACAATGGAAAAGAAAGTTGTAGTTTCGGGTCTAAACATGATCACCCCCCTCGGGCTCGATTTGGAGTCAAGTTGGGAAGGTCTGGTAGCCGGAAAAAGCGGGATTAGAAGGATTACCCTTTTTGATGCATCCAAGTGTGAAACTCAAATTGCTGGGCAACTCCCAGATGATTTTGATGCCTATGCGAAGAAATACTGCAAAGGGCGTCGTGCCCGACAAATGGCGCGAGCAACAAGAATTTGCTACGTCTGCGCCAAAGAGGCAATAGCCACAAGTGGAATAGACTTTGACGCACTCGATAGAGAAAGGTGTGCTGTCATTTTGGGCGTGGTGGATACGGGTCATTCAATGATCTACGATGACAACTATTGGATACTGAAGACAATGCCTCATGCAATGTCGGCCTGGATATCGCTGGACTACAAGTTAGAAGGCCCCAACTATACGGTTTCCTCGGCGTGTACCTCCGGTGCTGCCGCCATTGCCCATGGTTATGATCTTATCAAAGCGGACAAAGCCGATGTGGTGATTACTGGCGGTGGCAGCTCCATCGTGAATCCCGAACATGTGAAGGGTTTTAATGAACTTATGGCTCTATCGGTGGCCAACGGGACCCCGGATTCGGCGAGCAAACCATTCTCACTGGGTCGGGACGGCTTTGTCATGGGTGAAGGTGCCGGCGTGCTGATCCTTGAATCAGAAAAATCCGCCAAAAGAAGGGGAGCTCGAATGTACGCCGAAATGGCTGGCTATGCTTTAACCAGCGAGACGTACAATATAATAGCACCTGCCAAGGATGGTGCCGGAATGACAAAAACCATGCGGCTTGCCTTGAAAGATGCGGGAGTCAAGAAAGAGGAAGTCCAGTATATAAATGCCCACGGTACGTCCACACCTTACAATGACAAGTATGAAACCATGGCTATAAAAGAAGTGTTCGGGGAGCTGGCCTATCACATTCCTGTTTCGTCATCCAAGTCGATGATAGGCCACACTGCAGCGGCATGTGGAGCCATCGAGGGCATTATCACCATTCTCACTATCAACAATAACATTCTCACACCTACCATCAACTATAACCCGGATCCAGAGCTCGATCTGGACTATGTTCCTAACCAGGCAAGACATAAGAAAGTAAATCATGCCCTTTCCAATTCCTTCGGATTCGGAGGCTGCAATGGTACGCTGGTTTTTAAACAATATGTTCCCTAATGAAAACACGCAAGCCCAGGGAGTCGACAGGTGACGAACTATACGGAGTAAGGTGATGCGCGGTGACAAAATTGGATTTCTCTTTCCGGCTTTCGCCATGAAATACAGACTGTTTGCTGTAGAATGTTTGCCAGGGTATCAGGAATGTCTGGATTCACTGTTAAAGATTGCTGCGGCGATTGTCCCGATTGAGCCGGAGAAGTTCAAAATCGCTAGCAGTTCTCGCGCCGTGAGTGATAGTGAGGATGACTTCCAAAAGCACTATGTCTGTTACATAAACAGCTGTGCCATATCAGAGTTTTTGAAACAGCATGGTGTGGTCTCCAATTATGTCGCTGGATACAGCATGGGGTTGTTTGCTTCCCTGTATCACGGTGGGTCCGTCTCCTTCGAACATGGACTGCAGCTGATGCACCATGTCTGCAAATCGGCTCACGAATCCTTTCACAATGATGGTAATTACGGAATGGGTGTGGTGATGGGTTTACGGTATCAGGATGTCGAGAAACTGATAAGGAAACACTGTGACGGTCTCGAAATATCAGACGTAACGATTGACACTGTCATCATCGCCTCTGGAAAACGCTCACAGCTGGAGACTCTTTTTGAAGTTGCCAAGGCAGAGGGCTCACCCCACTCAAGGCTGCTGCCAGTAGGTCTTCCCTATCATTCCAGCATGATGAACGATGCAGGCGAAAAGATCAGAGCATTTTTGCCGCAAATCGAAATAAGAGATCCGCTATACCCCATCATATCTTGCGTGAACCAAAAGGTTTTGCTTACAGCAGATGATGTAATGGAAGAGGTCGCAGGTAATGTGGTCCACAATATCAACTGGATGAAAACCATGGAGAAAATGCTGGACCTGGGTGTCAACCTCCTTATTGAATGCGGTTTGAGTAAGGACCTGTGCAATCTTTCCAAGTTTTTCGAAGGGGATTTCCGCGCATTTCATCCCAGGAAATTCCGTAGATTCTTGAAGTCAGACCTCAACCGGTAATTATTTCTAACCAATACTTGGCTCCAGTGCTGTATAGCGGAGCAAGGGGTGATTCTCCAGCACTTAGAAAGGAGAGAGCAAAGAAGCTTCGAGGAACTCCATGGCCGCGGACAAGGCGAAAATGAAAAATGAGTTGATCCGTACGTGGTTGAACGGGCAGGTCGCCTATGTCCAGTTGAATCGTCCAGACAAAGCCAATAGCTACACTGAGGACATGCTGAATGTGCTTGCTCAATCGGTGGATGGGATAGACGAAGACGCGAACGTACGCGCCGTCGTTGTTTGCAGCACCGGCGATCGAGCTTTTTGTGGGGGTGCGGATCTCGACGAAATGAAGGGTCGGGATTACCTTGCGGCCCTTGATTTGAAAAGCGCTCAAGTTTTCTCGCGCATTGCATCTCTTTCCAAAATTACCCTGGCGGCCGTAAATGGAGCTGCAGTTGGAGGAGGTTTAGAACTTGCCCTGGCATGCGATATCCGAATTGCTTCAGAAAATGCCAGTTTTTCCTTGCCCGAACTAACGATGGGCTTGATACCGGCTGCTGGCGGCACTCAACGACTCCCCAGAGTGGTGGGGTTGGCACGGGCCAAAGAGTTAATTTTGGGCGGACAGGTCTGGGTGGCTTCAGACGCATTGCGCTACGGTTTAGTAAGCGAGATAGTAAAAAATGAGGACCTTCTTACTGCGGCGCAGAGATGGGGAGAGCAGATCGCTAAAAGAGATCCTCTTGCCTTGAGACTGGCAAAAAAAGTTATGGACCGGAACTATGGCGATGCCAGAGGCCATGACTTTGAGTCGGTGATCCAAGCTTTGTTATATCAGCTAAAATTGGAAAAAAAGCAATGATGCAGACACATAAAAAAAGAGTGTTTGACCCGCCCCGAACAGGTGCTCGCATTATATCGGCTGGCACAGCAACTCCTCCCCGGAAGTACACGCAAGAAGAGGTTCTTGATCTCTTCAAGGAAACCAACCGCAAGATTCGATCGATTTTCTTGAACGGACACATCGAGACCCGATATCTTTACCTTCCCGAACCGGTGAACGGCGTTATGCCGGAAGAGTCCAATCAGGAGCTCATTGACAAGCACCTTGAAGGGTCACTCGAGATCGGGCCGCAGGCCATTGAGGAGTGCCTGCAACCGTTGGGGTTGGCTCCCTACGACATTGATTTTGTCTGTTGCATCAGCAGCACCGGTTTTCTCTGTCCCGGCATAACGGCACACCTGGTCAAAAAAATGGGCTTTCGCGAAAATGTGCAGCGTTCAGATATCTTAGGAATGGGTTGCAACGCCGGTATCAACGGGCTTCAGGCGGTGGCCGACTTTGCCCGGGCTAACCCTGGAAAACTGGCTCTCCTGGTGTGCATCGAAGTTTGTTCGGCAGCCTATGTTAACAACGATACTCTTGTTACCGCCGTTGTAAATTCCCTCTTTGGTGACGGTGCAGCAGCAGTGTTGGTGAGAGAAGACAAAACTGATACCTGGGAAGATGGCCCCATAGTGGTGGATTTCGAGCCCCATATCATTCCTGAAGCCATTGACGCCATGCGTTTTGTCCTCGAGGACGCCAAATTGTCATTTCTTTTGGACCGGGATATCCCCTACGTGATTGGACTCCATGTTGAAAAACCGGTCAGTCGTCTACTAGGGCGGTATGGCCTGAAGCGCCGTAAGATTGATCATTGGCTTGTCCACTCCGGCGGCAAGAAGGTCATTGATGCCATTGAATATAATATGGGTCTTACCGACTATGATATGCGGCACACTCTGAGTGTTTTGCGGAATTACGGCAACCTTTCCTCAGGTTCTTTCGTTTTCTCATACAAGGAACTGTGGCGGGAAGGCGTTGTAAGGGAAGGGGATTTAGCTGTTGCTATCACCATGGGCCCCGGCACTTCCATCGAAACGGCACTGCTCTGTTGGTAACGGTCCATGGAGAGGATTGAGAATGAAACAGTATAAGACATTGAAAGTGGCTAAGGAGGGTAATGTCGTCACCGCGGGCCTTTATCGTCCCGATTCACAAAACTCCATCAACATGCAAATGGTTCACGATCTGAGTGATCTGATTGATACGGTGGAGGACTCCACCGATGTGGCTGTGCTCGTGCTCCGCGGGAGTAATGGGGTGTTCAGTTCCGGAATCGATCTTCGCGATTTCTCTTTGGAAAAGCCCCCGGACATCTACGGACTGCAAAAATGGGAGAAAATGTGCCGGCAACTGGAAAACCTTAACAAGTTCACAGTAGCTGCAGTTGAAGGTGAATGTACTGGCGGCGGCTTCCAGTTAGTGCTCCTTTGTGATGCGAGAATTGCTGAAAGGAAAGCCATTTTCCAACTGCACGAGGTGAAACTGGGATTTCTTCCAGGAATGGCGACTTTCCGCCTATCCAAGTATATTGGGCTCGGCCGAGCCAAAAACATCATTCTTACCGGTCGGGAACTCAGGGCTGAAAAAGCTTTTGATTGGGGCATCCTCGATCAGGTTTGCGAAAAAACCTCCTTTGAGCAAACTCTGCAAGAGACCATTGATTATTTGCTTCCTTTCCACCCTGTGGCTCTGGAGATGTCGCGACGTCTGATAAACGAAAGTTATGCCACCGACTACGAGAACTTCCTTGGCCACTTCCTGGCGGCTCAGCATCGTGCAATCAATTCCGAGGCTTTTCGGAGGCTCATTTTGAAAGCCGCAGCAGGGAAAACCACCGAAGACTAAGACTATAGTTGTCGAATTCCCTCCGGTTCTCCCATTAATTATCTCAGCTGATGAGGAACGTTGGCCATGAAAGTGGGAATTGTTGGATACGGCAAGATGGGACAGGCCATATTCAAACTCGTTACAGAGAACGATCAGAGAGTTACTGTGGTGTTTCGATCTCAGGATAAAGCGAAGGCGGCAGGTGATAAATTTTTTAAGAGGCTCGAACGGTCTCTGAAAAGGGCGCATCCCTCACGGGAAGAAATCGAGGTTGAGCTGGAAAAGAAAAAGAAGTCCTGTCGGTTTACTCATGATTGGTCAGCCCTAACTGATGCCGATTTGGTTATAGAAACCGTACCTGAAATCGTTCAGCTTAAACTAGATCTTTTCGCACAACTGGAAGGAGTAGTTAGGGAGGACACCCGATTGGTTACCAACAGTTCTTCCGTATCCATCAACAAGATCTCGAACATTCTAGAGCACAAGAATCGATTTTGTGGGTTTCATTTTTTTCATCCTATTATGCTTATCAACCTTGTTGAAATTATCCGAGGGCAGCATACTTCGGATCGTATGATTCAGGACCTAAAGGGATTTTCTAAAAACCTTGGAAAGAGCCCCATTGTAGTGGATGATGGCCCTGGTTCCGTAATAAACGGGATTCTTTGCTATTACTATACGGAAGCCGCCTATCTTCTCGAAGAAGGTTTTGCTAAACCATCAGAAATCGACGAGGCTGCAAGTAGATATTTTTATGTGGGACCGTGTGAGTCCATCGATGTTATAGGTATCGACCTTTTTCGTGATGCCCTAGAGAATTCCCCCGCTCCAGGAGAGGTTTCCATCGTACCAATTCGTATAATCCATCCGGGCCAGGAGCATTTAAGCAACGTGGAACTGGGTGGGCGCGACGGATTCTATTATCCACCTTTGCTAAACAAATTGATCGATGACAACCGCTTGGGGAAAAAAGTTTCACAGGGGGTTTACATTTATGACAAGGGGAAACCACTGGACGACGATCCATCCTACTATTTGAACCCACAACGGACTGGTGTCAGCGAACGAGATAATGGTGGAGAAGAGCTTATTGCCAAACGTCTTCTGTACTCGATATTCAATGGTACATTGTGGACCTTGCAACATCGTATGAGCTCCGAGGAAGATCTTGATGTGGGCGTGAGGGAGATTCTGCAGATGTCAGAAGGACCTTTGACGATGATGAGAAGGATGGGATCTGCCAAAATCAAGTCTGAGTTTGATTTTCTCTGTGAAAAGGTGGGGCACCGGTTCAGTGCCCCCGCGCTGGAGGGTTTCTTCGGCGTCTGAGGAGAGCTCATGGGCGAAGTAAAGAACTATCATATGACCCCACACGAGTTTCGTCAATTCGGCAAAATGATGGTGGATTGGGTGGCGGATTACTACGAAAATGTAGAGTCCTTTCCAGTTCTCTCTCAGGTTCAGCCAGGACAAATTCGATCTTCTCTTCCAGCATCAGCACCCCTACAGGGCGAATCCTTCGAAGACATCCTGAAAGATGTGGACGACCTTATTATGCCCGGAATCACCCACTGGCAATCACCCAATTTCTTTGCCTTCTTTCCTGCCAACGTATCGGCCCCTTCCATTTTGGCTGAGTTGCTTTCAGCGGGGCTCGGTGTGCAGGGAATGATCTGGGCTACAAGCCCGGCTTGCACGGAGCTGGAAACTCACGTGCTGGACTGGACTGTTGATATGCTAGGTCTTCCGGCAAAGTTCAAATCCGACGGCGCAGGGGGTGGTGTCATCCAGGATTCTGCCTCCAGTGCTTCCTTATGTGCCTTGTTGGCGGCTCGGGAGCAGGCAAGTAACTACCAGATCAATGAAAAGGGCGGTGACAGCCGGCTCGTTGCTTACGGGTCCACTCAGACACATTCCTCCATTGAAAAAGCAATCAAGATCGCAGGCATAGGCCGCAAGAACTTGAGACTGATCGAAGTGGATGACGATTTTGCCCTCCGTCCTGACCAACTAGCCAAACAAATTAAGACCGACCGGGATGCGGGATTAATACCCTTCTTTGTTTGCGCCACCGTTGGGACAACTTCCTCCCATGCCATGGATCCGTTGCCCGAGATTGGAGAAATATGCAGGACTGAGGGGTTGTGGCTCCATGTGGACGCGGCCATGGCAGGAACTGCCGCTCTTTGTCCGGAATACCGCTATATCCATGAGGGGATGGACCTGGCTGACAGTTACTGTTTTAATCCCCACAAATGGATGTTCACCAACTTCGACTGCGATTGTTTTTATGTGTCCTCTCGGGAAGCGCTTGTTAAGGCCTTGTCTATTCTCCCGGAGTATTTGCGCTACAAAACCTCTGATTCCGAGCCTGTTATTGATTATCGCGATTGGCAGGTCCCTCTGGGCCGGCGTTTCCGTTCCTTGAAGCTCTGGTTCGTGATTCGACATTACGGCGTGGAGGGTCTACGACATCATGTGAGAAGACATGTTACGCTGGCCCAGCAATTCAAGAGATGGATCGAAGAAGATGAACACTTCGAGCTGGCAGCGCCGGCACCGCTGAACCTGGTTTGTTTCCGCCACGCAGGAGGAGATGACATCAATGAGCGCTTGCTGGCTAAGGTGAACCGAAGCGGCAGGTTATATCTGACCCACACGAAATTGCGGGACCGGTTTACCCTGCGTATGTGCGTAGGCCAAACCCACACAGAGGAACACCACGTACGCCAGGCGTGGCGTTTCATTCAGGACACGGCATCAGCTCTTTAACCGATGTTTAAGAAGGTGAGGCCACAGATTGATTATAGATACCACCAGAGAATAATGCTTACTTGAAAGGACAATTATCCTGGGACTTTCCAGGGTAAAAAATTAAGCAAGGGGGGCACTAGAAATGAAAAAAAGATTATTACTTATAAAACCAGTCAATCAGACCCTTCAGAACTTGAAATTGAAGCTTGGCGATCTTTCTCCACCGTTGGCGCTGGGCATACTTGCAGCATTAACTCCCGAGAACTGGGAGGTGAGCATTGTCGATGAGGAGGTTGAACCATTTACAAATAGTGATGCTGATTTGGCTGGCCTTACCTCCTTTACTCATAACGCTCCAAGAGCTTATGAGATTGCGAGCATTCTCAGAAAAAGGGGTGTCACCACTGTAATGGGTGGTATTCATGCCTCAATGCTTCCGCAAGAAGCTCTTGAATTTGTGGATGTCGTTGTTATTGGCGAGGCGGAGAATATTTGGAGGAAAGTAATAGCTGATTTTGAAGCAGGCACTTTGCAAAAAACCTATCAAGGAGAATTTAAAGAACTAAAAAACATGCCTATGGCACGGTATGATCTTTTTCATCCGAGATATGTTGGCGCAACGTGGACTACCCGCGGCTGCCCCATGAACTGCTCTTTCTGTTCTGTTGCAGCTTTTCACGGTAAGCGCTACCGTCACAGGCCGATTGAAGAAGTTTTAGACGAAATAGAAAAATTGCCGAGAAGGTTCTTTTACTTTTTAGACGATAATATCGTTGGCTACGGCAAAGAGAACGAAGAAAGGGCAATCTCCCTATTTAAAGGTATTATTGACCGCGGGATCAGAAAAAAGTGGGCCGGTCAAGTATCGATAAATTTTGCCCAGAATCCAGATGTTTTGAAGTATGCAGCAAAGAGTGGATGTTGTTTTGTCACCATAGGGATAGAAGCGGAGAGAGCTGATGCCCTAATAGAGATGGGAAAATTTATAAATGTGGGTAAAGACTACAAAGAGGCTTTTCGTCGTATCCATAGGTATGGCATCGCGGTCCGTGGATTTTTTATGTATGGATACGACGTTGACACGCCGGAGACTATACGGAGCCGTACCAACTATATTAAGAAATGTGGCGTAGATTCAGTAGGCACCTCGGTAGTGTGTCCATTCCCAGGAACAAAATTGTATGACAAGATGCGGGACGAAAAAAGGTTGCGATTTGTAAATTATCCTGATGACTGGGCACGGTATCATTTTCTGAGCGTTGCCCAGAAGCCGAAATTAATGGAAGTTCAAGAGCTGGAAAACATAATGTTAGAAACATACCAGCAGCTTTATAACAGACAGTCAATCTTACTGAAATTCTTTAGAACATTGTTGACTAGCCGCAATTTGTTTGCGGCTTTTGTGGCATTTAAAAGTAATAAGCATCTGCGCAATCAAAAATGGAGTAAGATTCTAGAGTCTTCTCGAATGGAAGACTATGAGTCTACTGATTCGCACTTGACTTCAACAAAGAGCTGCCGTACGTAGGTGTGGATTGCCGCCTTCCCCTATCGTTTGCAAAGAGCACATTCCCCGATCCTCTGGGAGGGTGTTCAAAGGTAGAGAGGCGCTCATCCAGGAGACGGCATCGGAGCATTAGGCGAAGGCTGCGGTCACTTGGCCTCCATGGGGGCGGAGGTATGGAATTATGAGAAAAAAGCTTTTGCTGATCAACCCGGTTAATCCTGAAACAAAGAGGCTGGCTGCTGGCAGAAGCCGACTAGTACCGAAATTGGCCCTGGGCCTACTTGCAGCCCTCACACCGGATAATTGGGATGTCGAAATTTTCGATGAAAGCTTTGAACCTTTTCAATACAGGAAAGCTGACCTGGTTGGGCTCACCGCTTTTACAGAAAATGTCAATCGAGCCTATGAAATCTCTGGGATTTATCGAGGCAAAAACGTTACCACCGTTTTGGGTGGTGTTCATGCCTCGTTCCTGCCCGAAGAGGCCCTCCAATATGTAGATACCGTGGTTAAGGGCGAAGCCGAAAGTGTCTGGCAGGAAGTCATAGCCGACTTTGAGGCAGGAAAAGTTCAGAGGGTGTATCAGGGTGAATTTATGCAACTCGAGGGTATGCCCTTGCCGCGATATGAGCTTTTTCATCCGAAATTGCGCCTCGGGACCCTGCAGATGACTCGCGGCTGTCCAATGAACTGTAATTTCTGTTCGGTCACAGCGTTCAATGGAAATCGATACAGGCACCGGCCGGTTGAGCAAGTCCTTGACGAACTCGAAAGGATGCCGTACAAGAGGATCTTCTTCACAGATGACAATATTGTCGGTCATGGAAAAAGAAGTGAGGAGCGAGCCCTCGCTTTATTCAAGGGAATTGTTGAACGGGGAATAAAAATAAACTGGACTGCCCATGCCTCTATGAATGTGGCCGATAATGAGGAGATTCTCGAATATGCGGCGAAAAGCGGTTGCCGTATGCTCCTGTTGGGAGTGGAGGCTGAAACCTCTGATGCCTTGAGTGAGATAAACAAAAAGATGAATTTGCGGAGCCTCGAAAATAGTTATGAAGAGGCATTTCGACGCTTGCACAGACATAAAGTTGCAGTGCACGGATTTTTTATCTTTGGTCTGGATGTTGATACGCCTGAGACTTTGCACCAGCGGGCCGACTATATTATAAGGAGCGGAGTAGATTCAATGGGGCCTGCTATATTGTGTCCCTTCCCTGGGACGGCTCTCTTTGACAAGATGCGTGAGGAGAACCGCCTGCTTTATACAAATTTTCCCGAGGATTGGTCCCGCTACAATTTCTCCCAAGTGGTATACAAACCAAGCCAAATGGAACCGCAGGAGCTCGAACAGATAATGGATGAGATCCTCGAACGTTTGTTTAGTTATAAAGTCATATATAAGAAGTTTTTTAGAACATTTCTGGCCACAGGGAGCATGATCCCGGCCGTCGCTGCTTTGGTGTCCAATTTGGACAAGGGCAAAGCATTTGCTGCAAGCAGAAAAGGCAACGTGCGTACATAAACCAGAAAGTTCAGTTCGCGGATAAGAATGGCTTAAGCATACAGCCATTTTTCACTAGACAATGTGCGAGTTAAGAAAGGACTATACTTAGTCTATTTTGAAGGTTGACACACACAGAACAAAACAGTTGTTTATAATAATACATTAAGATATGAAGCATGTGATGATTTTTTCTACAATAAAAAACTGGTGGCGGACTGTAATTTGCTCTTATCGAATCCTTCGAGTTGACAGGGAATTATTCCGATGGCTTTTTATTGCTCCCTTTTTCCATGTATTTATATTTGTTACTTTAAAATTAGATTACATTTTCTTTCCAAAATTTATTACAAAAAAAATCAGTAAACCTGTATTTATCATTACCCCTGGACGAAGTGGTACTACTTTCCTTCATCGATTTCTAAATACAAACGATGATTTTGTTAATTTCAAGGGATGGGAAATTATGATACCTTCCTTGACTGGCCGCAAATTACTTTGGCCTTGGTTAAATTGGCGTCTAAAAAATGGAAGAACGCTTATAATGCCGAAAAAAACAGGACACCTCAGCGATTTAAGATTGGTCGAGGAAGAGGAAGCTCTTCTTATGCATGCTTATCAGTCATATTTCAGCTGGTCAAATACCCCTTTAGGTCTTGATCTTATCGAGTATCCCGATCTTACGAATGCAAACAACACTTTTTCGAGAAAAGTAGAATGGAAAGTGAGATATCTTGCACGCATGTTTAAGAGGCAAATGTACTCTTCCGGGCGAAGCCAAATACTTGCCAAGAGTACGTCGATGACGATGGGAGCTTTTACGCTTTTGAGGTGTTTTCCCGACACAAAGTTTATCTATATTTCCCGTTCTCCCTATGATGTAGTTTCCTCCCGTTTGTCAATGGCAGAGCAGAAATGCCATAGCAGGTTCGGAGCAAACAAAGTGCCAAAAGACAGGGTTCTGCTTCACTGCAAGAGACACTATGACAATACGCACTTGCTTTATAAGCAAATCTATAAAATTAGAGATATGGTAGAGCCAGAAAATTTTTTGATAATTTCATATAATGATTTTTTTAGAGATTTCAGAGGCACAATGGATAGAATAGAGCAGTTCATTGGTGTGGAGTTTAGTGACAAGCTTCGAGAGGCTATTCAGGAACAGAAGGATGAACAAAAAACCTATGAGCGTGAGCACGAAGTAAAGAGCGTGTCAGACTTTGGCATTTCTAAAGAGCAAATCGCTAAAGACTTCGATTTTATATTACAAGAAGAGCAACGATATAATTCTTAAATCTTAGTAATCTCAAAAGCCATGGCAATACAGAATAGTATAAAAAATATATCGATAAATTTTATAGAAATCGGATGCGATCTATGTTAGTGCGTTCTACGATCACTCACTGGTGGCGGACGGTAGTTAGTACATATCAAGTCTTTGGATGTAATTGGGAGTTTTTTCGCTGGTTATGTATTGCTCCTTTATTTCATCTATTTACATTCATTACTTTAAAATTGGATTACATCTTTTATCCAGATTTTGTAAAAGAAAAGATCAGAAACCCTGTATTTATAATTTCACCGGGACGCAGTGGTACCACTTTTCTGCATCGTTTTCTCAATTCAGGAGATGATTTTGTAAATTTCAAGCTATGGGAAATTGGTTTACCTGCATTGACTGCCCGTAAACTACTTCGACCGTTGATTGGCCTGCTCATAAAAAGGGAAAAAACGGTGCTCATGCCGAAAGAAACAGGACACCTTGCCGATCTGAGACTGGTGGATGAAGAGGAAATCCTCTTTATGCAAGTCTATCAGTCGCATTTTAGCTGGTCTTCCACCCCTTTAGGTCTTGACTATGGTGAGCACCGTGACCTGGTATATGGAGACAAGAACACCAAGAAGAGAGATGAATGGGGCATAAGATATCTAACTCGAATGCTCCAGCGCCAAATGTATTACACTGGAAAAAAGCAAATACTCGCCAAATGCTGGTCCATGACGATGCGGGCTTTCACTCTTGTGAAGTTCTTTCCGGATGCCAAGTTCATCTTTATGTCACGTTCTCCCTATGATGTGCTTTCATCCCGTTTAT
>CAYFXH010000034.1:25061-33499 GCA_964346905.1 uncultured Desulfobacteraceae bacterium
GAGAAAAAATTTTATCTTAGGTACGGAGCCGAGAAGGTGCCCAGAGACAGAATTCTACTCCATTGCAGGCGAAAATATAACAATACCAGAGTTCTGTACAGGCAAATCTATGCAATCAAGGATCGGGTAAAACCAGAAAATTTTTTAGAAATTCAATACAGTAATCTTTTTGAAGATTTCAAAGGAGCTATGGAAGAGATAGAACAGTTTATTGGCATTGAATTTGGAGACAAGCTTCGACAGGCCATAGAGGAACAAAATGAAAAGCAGAAAGATTATCAGCGTGAACACGCAGTGAAGGGTACGGCTAGTTTTGGCTTCAGTGATGAGCGAATAGCCCAGGATTTTGATTTTGTCTTCAAACGACAACAGGTAGGTACCCTTTAGCCATCCTTTGAGCCGAACAATGCATTCCTGGTGGACCCAATGAGACGACGTTTCAAATACATCCTCTATCCGTCTTTAGTTTTTCTCATCTTTGCTCTGTACCGGGCCGACTATCTAAAGGTACCCCCTTCTCTTGCCCTACGTGTGCTGCTGCAGTCGTGCCTCTATCTCTTCCTGGGTTTTATCCTCCAGGGAGTGGCGTGGCGGGCCACTCTTGCCGCCTGGGGTTTTCGTGTTCCGTTAAGTGAAGCCCTGGCCAGCCTGGGACTTTCTTCATTAGCCAAATATATCCCAGGAAGGTTCTGGATCATCGTTGGTCGGGCAGCATATCTGACCGATCACCGTGGATGGTCCCTTGGTCGGCTCTCCCTGGTTTCCCTGAATGGACACCTGCTTCTGATGTGGACAGGGATGGTGCTGGGTGGTATCGGTTTGATCTGGCTGGATGGTTTTCGCTCCTGGAGCTGGGGTGTGACCTTTTTGCTGATGCTGCTGACCCTCGTAGTTTTCGGTAGTAGGTTTCACGGTTATGCAGAAAGGCTAGCATCCTATATGTTGAGACGGGAGGTGGAAATACCGAGCCTTCCGTTTCTTTCGACATTGAGTCTCCTCCCCTGGTTCTTTCTCGTCTGGATAACCTGGACCCTCGCCTTCTACTATCTGGTGGCAAGCTTTCCTGGTGTGGCGTCGAGCCTGAGCGTCGGTCTAGGTTTCCCTCTGGCAAGCACTCTAGGCATTATGGCCTTTTTTGCACCCGCCGGCCTCGGCGCTCGAGAGGGGTTTTTGGCAGGTTATCTTGTCCTCGGCGGTGTACCATTCGCTCAAGCCACGACCATCGCCATCGCTGCAAGACTATTCTCTCTTGTGGGGGAATTATTCGTTTTCCTGGTGGGACTGGCGGCCGATAGAAGGGTAAGGGTATTAGCCAGCAGGGGAGGGTATGACGAAAACCTTGCCGGTTAATGGGCATAAGGTGAGTCTGATTGCAATGGACTTGAAAGAAGAAAGAGTTCAACAGACTGTCCCACGTGGTGCGAGAGGACTGGTGGGCGAGCCCGAGGCTAGGTTTCCTCTAGGGCCGCTGGAGAACTTCATGAGGATAACCCATGACGAGTTCGACGGCGACGGCACGGTTGCCGTTGTCGCCAGAGTGCGGGGTCGTTTCGAGGAGGAGCCATTGTTGCAGGTTCTGTCCATGCTGCAGCGGCGTCACCCCAAAATGCGCGCCCGAATTACCGCAGACGGTCAGGGGGGGGCTCGCTTCGAGGTATTTGAGTCACTCAGGGAGATTCCTTTGATCGTTAAGGACTACGAGACCGACGACTTGCCCTGGCAGAGAGAAGTGACGGAGAGCTGTACGGTTAAGTTCAGCTCTCCCACAGAGCCGCTCTGGAGGGTCGAGGTCTTGCGAAGTAAGCTGCACTCCGTGTCCGATCTCATTTGCGCCATCCACCACGCCTGCGGCGATGGCGTCACTGCCTTCCTGTTTCTCAAGGAATTTTTCACCTTGTATGCGTTCTTGATGGGCGAGGCGGATGATTTTCCTTCTCATATGGTTGAACCTCTGCCGTTCTTATCCTCCTCACGAGTCCCGACTACCACCCCTCTAATACGTAAGCTGATGATAGCGGAAAGGCTGATACGCGGCCAGATTCAGAAGAGGCGAGGCGCATGGTCAGCGCTGCCCCAGGACCCAGGCCGCCCCCCCTCCTGGTCTCGTCATGTCTTGTCGGCCGAGGAGACACACACATTGGCCCAACGTTGCCGTCAGGAGCAGACAACACCCTATGGAGCGCTGTTTGCGGCTGTCCAAAGCGGTTGAGGAGCCAGAGGCACGCTTCCGCTTCGGTTGTCCCATCAACATCCGAAAGCTCCAGGAGCCACCAGTATCCAACGAGCATCCGGGGTGCTTCGTCTCGCTATTCGATAAAGTGTACACAGCGGATCTGACTACCTCTTTCTGGGACTTGGCAAGACGCGGCCGTTTTGACGTCAAAATTTTTGTGGATCGTCAGGGTCCGTTGGTGGCCGTGAATCTCATGAGCTTCTTGAAGCCCTCCGCCCAGAAGCGTCCCCCTAAAAGGGGAACCTTGGGGCTCAATTATTCGGTGGCGCCGCTCAAAAAAACCTACGGCAATCTCACTGTGGAAGAGCTGTCCTTCCTTGGCCGGAACAGGCTTGTCGGCCCATCACTAAATCTGATTGCAATCAAGTTTGCAGGGAGACTCAACATCACCATGGGCGCCGTGGAGGTGCCCGAAACATTCCGGCAAACCCTCCTGGATACTCTCCTGGCCGAACTCCGGACAGCGATCGAGTGAGAAATCCAGACAATGGTTGAGGTCAGAACTCTGCAAGCCATTATTTGCCGCGCAGTTTGCAAGGAGACCGAACCGTGGCACGTTCCGGCCAGCAAGGAACAGCATGAATGTATGTCTGGCTTGGGGTCTTTGTTTCACAAGACTTGAGATACGTGGAGATAAGCATAATAAGCCCATACAAGTAAGTTGGTTATGGTTTGAAGCCTAGGACAACGCCGTCGCTACGAATGAGTTTAACGCTAATAAGGTTGATAAATCCCGTGTCGTGAAGCCACGAGGCGGTCTCTCTCCAAGAGTAGTGTCTGCCTTCTCCATTTACAGTGCAAAGAAAATACGGCGAGAGCACGGCCGAAAGAGGGGGCCCGCTTTCATCATTGTTCATAAAGGTTGTATAAATGCAAACCATTCCACCAGATTCCACGGCCTCGTAGGCTTTCCTCATCAAATCTCTGTTCATCTGTTCTGAGAAGATAGGCGTCAGATGGCAGAAGAGAATGGCATTGTGGCCTCTGGGGAAATCGTCTTCGAGAATGTTGGCCCCGATCGCTTGCAAACGATCGCCAAGCCCTTCATTAAGAAATCGTTTTGCCGCGATCTCCGCAACCGAGGGGAAGTCGAGTAAGGTGCCAGTAACGCTTGGATAATATAGGGCAATTGTTGAAAGGTTCTCACCGCTACCGCCACCGACATCGAGGATGCGATTGAACTTTGCAAATCTTACTAGCCTGACGAACTCGACGTTACTGTGCCGGGAGCGCGCTTGCATCGCTCTGTGGAAGACCTGTTCTAGTTTTGGGTTATGGGCCAGCCTGGCGTACAGGTTGTCTCCATCACCCTCGAAAGCTTCCAACCCTGTGGCTCGGCATTGAGTAACTGACTCGAAATAGTAAAACATGGAGGGGTACACAATGTGATGCATCCATTCCAGGGTCGCGACTGCGGATCGTGGGCCATGTTTATCGAGAATATTAGTGGCTAACCAGCGGCAGCGATACCTATCACCAGACTTTTTGAGGAGTTTCAAAGCAACGCAAGTGAGCAAAAGGATTCGGGCGGGGTACTCGTCGATACCGAGATGGGCAGCGATTTCCTCTCTTGTTAGGCCGGGCTTTTTATTCAGGAGGCCAAATAAGTCCAGCTGACATGCAGTACGCACAGTCTGAAAGAAAATTGGTCCGCCAGCTATAATGGATAGGATGGTTCTGTGCGTTGTTAGTATTACATTCTCGGCAAATCGTGACAACCATCTGCGAAAAAAGCCCCTGGGCGACAAGGCGCGGTGTACTCCCGAGATGGAGGCGATCCAAGAAAAATAGGAACCCGAGATTGGCATGACGTTCTCCTTCAATCAATCACTCTGAAGTTGACAATGTTTGATTTACCAAGTCGAGGAAAAATAAACGTTATAGCTGTTCGCCTAAAATATTTTTTATATGTTATCCTCGCAAAAAGCAAGCTAACTATAGTCTACGATCTACATCATCGGATTATTCAATGATTGTAGGCATCATCTGTGTTATGGTATATTTCTTTCAATAAGTAGGATATTGTATGTCAGAGAAAATTTCATTTTTTAAAACTTCAAAAAACATTTTTTAATTAAGTAAGTTAACAATCATTATAAAATACAAATAATTAAATAAGTTTTATTGAAGCAAATCTTTTCTCAAAGGATATATTGTTTCTCATATGATATAATCATAATTTTTATTTATGTTTTCTAAATCTTAAAATCGTTTTATGTTTTTGATTGACACTCTGTTATTTTATTGCTTTTTATAAAATAAACTTTATAAAAAACTAAGAATGAATGTCATGTTGGTTTTTGTACTCAAGATATATTTTAGAACTCTGATAGCCTGTTGGTCATCTTTTGGGATAGGTAGAGAGCTTCTATCATATCTCTCCTTGAGACCAGTGTACTTTGCCTTTAATCACGTTGCCTTATTTTTAGATAACATTTTCTTTCCCGGGTTTCGCAGGATAACAATTGAAAAACCGATTTTTTTGATTGGGCATCCAAGATCCGGGACCACCTTTTTGCATCAGCTTTTATCGCAGACTGGAGATTTTGCCACGTTCAAGTTCTGGGAGATTCTATTCCCGTCTCTTGTTGCTCGGAAAGTTTTGGCTCCGGTTATCCGCTGGATGATCAGGAGAAAGAAAGATACTGTTTTTCCTAAAGAAGTGGGTCACGAAATGAGACTTGACTCTGTAGAGGAAGAAGAACTGTTGTTTTTTCACAATCTCAATACGCAGTTTGTGACGCTTTCTACCCCACTTGGATTCGGCGATTGGGATTTCACTGAGCTGGTGTTCTCTGACAAGCAGCCCTGCCGTATCAGAAAGAAAACCATGAAATTCCTCAAGCAGTGCTTGCAACGCCAGATTTATCATACGGGGAAAAAACAGATCATCACAAACATGAACTATGCAGGAATGAGAATAGAATCGTTACTTGAAACGTTTCCGGATGCGAGGATAATTTACATTGTCCGATCACCATATGAGACCATGCCATCGCACTTATCTCTTCATCGAAATATGTTCGACTATATGTATGGAATTGAAAACATACCCCCCGAGCGTTTGCGACGCTATTATCAGAGAAGATACAAATATAATGTTGAATTTTATAAATATGTTGAGGAACTGATTGAGAAAGGAATACTTAACTCTTCGTGTTTTACGACTATCTCGTACGATTTACTAAAGCATAATTTAAAAAAAGCCGTAACACTAATTGTTGAATTTACCGAACTTGCAATTAGTGAAGATTTGCAGGAAAAAATCGACCAGCAGGCGCTCCGACAGCAAAATTACCGAAGAAAGCATCGAAATTTGGAGTTGAAAGATTTCGGGGTGAGCAATGAGGAGGTTGCCAGAGATCTTGGCTTTGTCTTTGATAAATATGGATTTCAGAGGTAATAAGAGCACTTGGCAATTGAATATTTAGCGTGGTGCGGTAAATTGCTTTTTTGCCGGACAAAGAGGGTGAAGGTAAGTGGTTAACTCAGTTCAAAGAGTGCGGCGAGAAACTTTAAAGGAACATTTGATCAAGCCGGATTACATTTCTTGTAGGAACTCAAGATCTCTCTGAGGATTGTGGACCATAGTCATTTACTATGTCGAAATGAATTAGGTGAGGCTTTTAGAGAAAAACCTGGTAAATTACAGCGATGAACCTGAAGCAGCTTTTTGATGAATCGCTTAAAAAGGTACGAACCCTAGGATCTTACCGTTGTGTGATGGAACTCTTTAGTAAGACGAACGGAAAAGCAACCTCAAGACAACGCTACCTCTATCGAGCCCCAGGGGACATCCGTATCGAGCAACTTGGGCCTTTTCATAAAGGAGTTGTGGTGGTTGTCCGCCCCAGTGGGAAGGTGAAGGCCAGGGGCGGAGGATTTTTCTCTTTTATTAAGCTTGAATTGAACAGAAATGCTGAGGTGTTAAAAGGCATTACCGGCGATTCTGCTGTTGATAGTGATTGGATTAGCATCATCAAGAGGACCAGATCAATGGAGTCTTCTTTAGTAAAATACAAACTCAAAGCCGTAAGACACGATTCTCACCGGGGATATGAGGTGATCACGTACCTGAAAGATCAACCCTTTGACCGAGTGAGATTGATTCTAAGAAATGACGGCCCCATAGTACTCATCGAGCGCTTCAAGGACAAGAGGTTACGGAGTCGCGTGCTTTGGAAGGAAATAGAGCTCAATCCCCCTTTAACTGATAAGGATTTTGAACTCTAGAGGAAATGGGACAATGGCTCTCATTGAAATGACAGAGGTTACCAAGGATTACCGGTTGGGTGAGACAATCGTCCATGCTTTACGGGGAATTACCCTCGCAATAGACCAGGCGGAATTCGTCGCCGTATGGGGACCGTCCGGAGCCGGAAAGACCACTTTAATGAATTTGATTGGCGCCATTGACGACCCGACTACAGGCTATGTGAGCTTCGATGGACAGGATGTTTCAAAACTCACCGATAATGAAAAATCAGAGTTGCGCAATAAATGTATTGGCTTTATTTTCCAAACCTTTAATCTGATCCCAGTTCTATCAGCCTTCGAAAATGTTATGCTTCCCTTGCAGATCCAGGGTGTAACAGCAGATGAAGCCAAAAACCGAACAAGATACCGACTGGATCAGATGGGGTTGACTGAGTTTGTCAAACACCGGCCAGATAAGCTATCTGGCGGACAGCAGCAGCGCGTGGCAATTGCTAGGGCTTTGATAACCAACCCCGCTCTGGTAATTGCGGATGAACCAACCGCAAATCTGGATTCGGTCAATGCCCTTAAAATAGTCGATTTGATGAGAGAGTTGAACAGTAAGGAGAAAACGACTTTTATTTTTTCCACCCATGATCAAAGGCTGCTGAGTACGGTTGATCGTCTCGTGGGTCTAGAAGATGGCCGCATAATAGAGGAGGGATAGAAGGTTTGCTTGCCTGGTTTAAAATCGCTCTGCGGAACCTGATCAAAAATCGACGGCGCTCGATTATTACCGCTACGGCCATCGCTCTGGGTTTCAGCGCGGTTGGCCTTTTTGGAGGTTTCACCCAATACATGTACAAGGGCAACCAGGAGGTGGCTATCTATGCCTCAGCCCATGGACACCTCACCATTTTTAAAAAAGGTTTTTTAGAGGAGGGGAAATTAGATCCGAGCAGATACCTATTGACTCCGGAAGAGATGGGGGTAATTAGGGAAATCTGCCGTAAAAACGAAAATATCATACTCGTCACACCTCAATTAAAGATCAACGGACTGGTTACCAATGGAGAGGTCTCTACCATTTTTATTGCTCGAGGGATCGTCCCGTCCACCATTGAGGTTTTTTTTGAGGAAAGCACATATATCAAGAGGAGAAAGGACAAGGGTATTGAGGGCAGAAAGCTGGAAGACGACAAGATGCATGGGGTTGGTATGGCTCGCGGCCTGGCTCGTTTGCTAGATTTGCAGGTTGGCTCGTGGGCCGTTGCATTCAGTAATACAATGGACGGGCAGATGAACGCCCTCGATGTAGAAGTTTTTAATTTGTACGAGACAGGGTTCGATCTGATGAGCGATAAAACTATGCAAGTATCCTTCAGCTTTGCCCAGGCGCTCTATGATACAGATCGCGCTGATAGAGTGGCTGTGCTGCTTGATAAAACCGCCCTAACTGAGCCCGTCCGCGAACAGTTGCAGACTGCTTTCTTGGAAAAGGGACTGGAAGTTGAGGTTAAGACCTGGAAGGAACTCAGCGACTGGTACAGGAAGGTGAAGGAAATGTTTGACGTGATTTTCCTTTTCCTCTTTACCATCGTTTTTATAATCGTCGTCATGAGTGTTGTCAATACCATGGGGATGGCCGCTTTAGACAGAACAAGGGACATCGGCACCCTGCGGGCCCTGGGCCTAAAATGTCGAGGCGTAGTTTTACTGTTTGCCATTGAGAGTGGTCTGCTGGGCATTTTGGGGTCAGTTGGGGGACTGATTCTTACCTTTTTGGGCTGGGCGGCGGTGGTGTTTTTCGAACCTACCTGGACCCCTCCAGGCATAACTAGACGGGTTCCCATAAGGCTCGAATTTGTTCCAGAATCTATGGTGATTAGCTTTCTTTGTTTGCTGGCCCTTTGCTTACTGGCTTCATTAATTCCAGCTAGACGTGCGGCTCAACAAAATGTAGTGGAGGCATTGGGACATGTCTAGGGAACCACAACCTGCAGCTAAA